>JAMDAP010000093.1 GCA_023484675.1 Bacillota bacterium | reverse complement strand
GCGGTTTCCAGTTCCCAGCGTCGGCGGCTGGCGCCTTCACGAATGGAGCTCAGAATCAAAATGGGTATTGATTTGTACTGAGCCCATTTCTCCTCGTGAAGCTCTTTGAGCACGGCGAAGCCGTCCTCGGGCAGTGCCTCCACCAGCTCCGCCTTGGCCCGGGCGATGTTTTCCTCCGAGCCCAGCAGCTCCAGGTGGGTGCGGCCGATGTTGGTAATCACGCCCACCGCCGGCTCGGCCAGCGAGGCCAGATAGCGGATCTGGCCGAGGCCCCGCATGCCCATCTCCACCACCGCCGCCTCGGTGCCGGCGTCCAGGCGGAACAGGGTCAGGGGCAGTCCGATCTCCGTGTTCAGGTTGCCCTCCGTCTTCAGCAGGCGGAAGCCCTGCACCAGGACAGAGGCAATGAGGTCCTTGGTGCTGGTCTTGCCGACGCTGCCGGTGACCGCAGTCACGCGCACCGGGAAGCGGCGGCGGTGATGCAGGGCCAGCCGGCCCAGAGCCAGCACCGCGTTGTCCACCTGGATCACCGCCACCCCGGGCGGCAGAGCCCAGGCGGGGTCCACCCGCTCCACCAGCACCGCCGTGGCCCCCTGGGCCACCGCTGTCGGCACAAAGTCGTGCCCGTCCACGCGCTCGCCCCGAATGGCCACAAATAGGTCGCCCGGGCGCGCGCGCCGGCTGTCCGAGGCCGCCCCGGTGATCACCGCATCGGGGCTGCCGCGCAGCCGCCCCTCCGCCACCCGGGCCGCCTCCCGGCCGGTGAAGAGCGCACGTCTTCCGCCGCCCGCCGTCATTTCCCCATCCTCCGGCGCACGGCCGCCGCCGCCACTTCCCGGTCGTCGAAGTGAATGGTCCGGTCGCGGAAAATCTGGTAGGTCTCGTGCCCCTTGCCGGCAATGACCACCACGTCGCCGGGCTCCGCCGCCTCCACGGCCCGCTCGATGGCCGCGGCCCGATCCACCTGCACCTTGTAGGGGGCGTGCTCAGGCAACGCCGCCAGGCCGGCCCGGATCTCCTCGGCAATGGCCCCGGGGTCCTCGCTGCGGGGGTTGTCGGACGTGATGAAGGCCAGGTCGGCCAGCTCGCCGGCGATGCGCCCCATGATCGGCCGCTTGGTGCGGTCGCGATCGCCGCCGGCGCCGAAGACCACCAGAACCCGCGACCGGGTCATCTCCCGGGCGGCCCGCAGTACATTCTCCAGACCGTCCGGGGTGTGGGCATAGTCCACCAAAACACTGAAGGGCTGGCCCCCGGTGATCGCCTCCACCCGGCCCGGCACGCCGGCGACACCCTCCAGGGCCCGGATACCGACTTCCAAGGGGACGCCCTCGGCCAGGCCGACACCCAGGGCTGCCAACGAGTTGTAAGCGTTGAACCGCCCCGACATGGCCAAACTGACGTGGGCCTGGCCGCGCGGCGAGTCGAGATCGTAACGAACGCCGGCCAGGTCCACCTCCAACCGCGAGGCCGTCAGGTCCGCGGTTTGATCGATGCCGTAGGTCATCACCGGCACGCGGGTAAGGGCGCGGAGCTTGGCCGACGCCGGATCGTCCAGGTTGAGCACGGCCACCTTGGGGCCGCGCTTGGGATGGCCGGCGTAGGTGGTGCCCAGCATGCGGAACAGCCTGGCCTTGGCCGCCAGGTACTCTTCCAGCGTGCCGTGGTAGTCCAGGTGGTCCTGGGTCAGGTTGGTGAATACGCCGGCGTCAAACTCGCAAGAAGCCACGCGCTTGAGATCCAAAGCGTGGGACGAAACCTCCATCACCGCGTAGTCACAACCGGCCCGCACCATGCGGGCGAGCAGGGCCTGCAGGTCCAGGGACTCAGGGGTGGTGCGGCCGGCGGGAATCTCCTCGTCATCGATCAGAGCCTTCACCGTGCCGATCAGGCCCACCTTGAACCCCTGCGCCCGCAGGATCGAGCGGATCAGGTAGGTGGTGGTGGTCTTGCCGTTGGTGCCGGTAACGCCGATCAGGCGCAATTTCTTGCTGGGATGGCCGTACAGGGTTGCGGCGGCCATGGCCAGGGCCTCGCGGCTGTCCGGCACGACGACCTTGACCACGCCCTCCGGCACCGGCACGTCCCGCTCCACCATCACGGCGGCCGCTCCGGCAGAAATGGCGTCATCGACGAAAAGGTGTCCGTCCGTGACCAGCCCGCGGATGGCCACAAACAAAGACCCCGGCGTCACCTGCCGTGAGTCGTAGCTCAAGGCGGTGACGTCGAGGGAACCAGGCCCTTCGATCCTGGCCGTAGGGATCAGCTTGAGCAAGTGTGATAAGCGCATCGGCGGCCTCCTACCGGCAGCCTTGGGGGGGGGCAGGCGTCGCGCGCCCCCTGGGTCCTACCCCTCAGGCATGCCCAAACTGCATACGTTTTATGTTCTCCCGTCTAAGGAGACGCGGACAGAGCCTGAAAGGTGACGCGAACGGCACTGCCTGGCGCCACCAGGGTGCCGGGGGCCGGGTCCTGACGCGTGGCCAGGCCATTTCCATCCGGCGCCAACCGCAGGTTCATGGTGGCCAGGACGCTGGCCGCTTCCCGCAAGGTCTTGCCCGTCAGGTCCGGTACCCGCACCTCGCCGTACAGCGTGGTGCCTGCCTCATTGGCCTGGACGAGCAGGGTGCTGCCCTTGACCAGCTTCGCCCCCGCCGGAGGCACCTGGCCGGTGATGATCGGGTAGCCACCCTCGACCTTCAGGCTGAAGCCGGCGGACCAGGCCACCTGGCGCGCTTCCTCTACGGGAAGGTTGACCAGCGAGGGCACCTCTGCCGTCTCCGGCTCCGGTCGTGGCGCCTCGCCAGGCTTGACCGTCTTAGGCTCAGTGGGCGGGATCTCCAGGTAGCGCAGCAGGTCGCCCGTGACCACGCCGAAGACCGGCGCCGCGATCTGGCCGCCGTAGTAGGGCACGTGGGGCCCCGGTTCGTCAATGACAATAGCCACGGCGCTCTTGGGGTCATCGACCGGGCCGTAGCCAACAAAGGCGGCGGTGTGCTTGTCGTTGGAAACGCGACCGTTAACGTTCTTCTGCGCTGTGCCGGTCTTGCCCGCCAGACGGTAGCCGTTTACGTGGGCCATCTTGCCGGTGCCGCGGGAGATGACCCGCTCAAGCATCCCGGACAGGGTCCGGGTGGTCTCCGGGGACAGCACCTCGCGGACCGGGTCCGGCTCCAGCTGGCGCAGCAGCTGGCCGGCTGGGGTGCGCAGCTCCATGCCGAAGTGCGGCCGCGTCAGCTCACCGCCGTTGGCGATGGCTGTGGCGGCGTTCAGCATGGCAATGGGTGTCACCGTCAGGGTCTGGCCAAAGGACATGGCCGCCAGGTCCACCTTGGTGGCGCGCTGGCGCGGCGGCATGAGGCCTCGTCCCTCGCCGGGCAGGTCGATGCCCGTGGGCTCATCCAGGTTGAAGAGGTCCGCATATTTGTAGAAGTTATCGAGGCCGAGGGCCAGACCGATCTGAACGAAGCCCACGTTGGAGGACTTCTCAATCACCGTGGCCAGATCGGGGGAACCGAGGCCGGCGCCGTCCCAGTTGTGAAAGGTGTGGTCCCCTACCTTAATCGAGCCCGGATCGTAAAAGATGTCGCCGGGCCGCACCGAGCCCTCCTGCAGGGCGGCGGCGGCGGTAATCATCTTAAAGACGGAGCCCGGGTACAGGGTGTCGGCCAGGGGCCAGGGGCGCCGGTCGGTGGCCTTGTAGTCCTGGTAGTTGTTCGGATCGTAGGTGGGATACTGGGCAAAGGCCAGGATGCCGCCCTTCATGTCCTCGACGATGATGGCCACCCGTTTGGCCTCGGTGGCCAGCCGCACCTGCTCCACGCCTCGTTCGGCGATGAGCTGGACGTTGGCGTCCAGGGTCGTCACCAGGGTGTTGCCGTCCTCCGGCGCCTGGTACTGATGGGCGGCTCCGTTGATCCACCGGCCTCGGGAGTCGGTCTCGGTGGCGATAAACCCTGGACGACCCTTCAACT
>JAMDAP010000037.1 GCA_023484675.1 Bacillota bacterium | reverse complement strand
GGGACGCGGAGGAGCCGCGGCCGATTCCAGACTGGTCGGCATCGCCGGAGAAAGTCACGGTAGAGCGCGAGGGGGAACGGCAGATTCTGCAAGCTATCGCCGAGCTGCCCCCTGGTTACAAGCTGGTTGTCGTGCTGCGCCACGTTCAGGACATGACCTATGAAAACATAGCCGCCGTGACCGGGTTGCCCCTGGGAACGGTGAAAAACCGGCTCTTCCGGGCCAGGGAGATGCTGCGAAAAAAGCTCGCGCACCTGCGTCAGGAATCGACCGGGGCAAGGAGCGTCACCCCATGAGCTGCGCCGACCTGTTTGCTACCCTGCAGATGTACGTGGATGGCGTCACCGACGAGGAGGAGACCCGCCTGGCCGCGGCCCACCTGGCCGAATGCGCCGCGTGTCGCGGGCGCGTCGAGGGTTGGCGGCGGGTGGTGAAGAGTCTGGAAGGCCTGGGACCCGTACGAGCACCCGAAGGGTTCGCCGACAGGGTGATGGACGCGGTACGGAGGCCGGCCGAGCGAGAGCCGGCGAGGTCTTTCGCCGCAGTGGGTCAGGAAGAGCGGTCGCTCAACGTTTCGTGGACTTGGGCCGCCGCCGCCGTACTGATGGTCGGTGTTGGGTTGGTTCTGTGGCTCGGCCCCGAGGGTTCGGCCGCAGCCAGTGCCGCGCGGGGTCTTCTGCAGTTTGTGGCATCGCTGTTTGGACGCTGATTTGCATAGACATTACCAAAAGATGCCTGTCAAGGATGGGCATCTCTTGTCGCCCAGCGGAAGCACAGTCTGTCTGGGTTTTACCTGGCTCGCCTGTTGGCCGCGGGGGAATTCTATTTCTGACCCCTGAAAAACGGAAAGGACAGGTGAACGGCCAGTGGCTAATTCGACGCAGGGCGGAAACAGCAAGAACCGCGCCTTCGCTCCCGCCGGTGCCGGCTTTAACCTCGACCAGTTCAAGAACGAGGTCGCCAGCGAGATCGGCCTGAGCCTTGGGCAGCAGGGCTCCTTCGGTCAGAACGCGGCCGGACAGGGCTCGGCGGCCCAGAATTTCGGCAACGTCCCTGCCGCCGGGGCAGCACAGAATTCCGCTGCCGGTGCCGGGTCCCCGGGCGGGCTTGTTGCCGGTGCAGCCGGTACCGCTGCCCAGACCGATTTCGAAGTCTCGTCCACCCTGGGGCAGAAGCAGAACAGCCCTGCCGCCAAGGTGGCCGAGGAGCAGGGCCAGAACCAGTAGGGTCCGGGGGCGCACGCTCCCTTGGCGGGTGTCGCCAAACCGAAAGGCTGGAGAGGCAATTGCCTCCCCGGCCTTTGTCTTGGTTGTCACGGACCTCTGACGAGCGCAGACCTCAGACGTTAAAACGGAAGTGGACGACGTCGCCGTCCTGCATCACATAGTCCTTGCCCTCCAGGCGCATCAGGCCTTTGTCACGCGCCCCCGGCTGAGACCCGGCGGCGGTCAAATCGTTGTAGGAAACCACCTCGGCGCGGATGAAGCCGCGTTCAAAGTCGGTGTGTATTTCGCCCGCTGCCTGGGGAGCCTTGGTGCCACGGCGGATCGTCCAGGCGCGCACCTCGGGGGCGCCGGCGGTGAAGAAGGTCATGAGGCCCAGCAGTCGGAAGCCGGTGCGGATCAGCCGGTTGAGCCCCGACTCCTCAAGGCCCAGGTCGGCCAGGAAGGCGGCGCGCTCCTCCGGAGGCAATTCAGCCACCTCGGCCTCGATGCGGGCGGAGATGGGCAGCCACTCGGAGCCCTCGCCTGCGGCGTAGCCGGCCACCTGTTTCACCCGAGGCAGGTCGGCCGCGCCCACCAGTTCATCTTCTGCCACGTTGGCCACGTAGACCACCGGCTTGGCGGTGAGGAGATGGAGATGCCTGAGCATGGCCTGTTCTTCGTCATTGTAGGTCAAGGAACGGGCTGGCAGGCTCTGGTCGAAGGCCTGGCGAAGCCGGCCAAGCAGCGTGGCCTCGGCAGCGGCTTTGGCGTCGCCGCTCTTGGCTGCCTTTTGCGACCGATCATAACGGCGGTCCACCGTTTCCAGGTCGGCCAGAATCAGCTCCAAGTTAATGGTCTCGATGTCGCGGAGGGGGTCGATGCCGCCTTCCACGTGGGTCACGTCCGAGTCCACGAAGCACCGCACGACGTGGGCGATGGCGTCCACCTCGCGGATGTGGGCCAGGAACTTGTTGCCAAGGCCCTCGCCCTTGCTGGCGCCCCGCACCAGGCCGGCGATGTCCACGAACTTGACGCTGGCCGGCACGATGCGCTCCGGATGCACCATGTCGGCCAGGACCTGCAGCCGCAGGTCGGGGACGTCGACCACGCCCACGTTGGGCTCAATGGTGCAGAAGGGGTAGTTGGCTGCGTCGGCGCCGGCGGCGGTGATGGCGTTAAATAGGGTCGACTTGCCCACGTTGGGCAGACCCACGATGCCAATGGAAAGTGACATGGTCGTCTCCTCACTGGCGGCGATGCGCCCGCGGTATACGGCACGATTATACCAGATAGGCCAAAAGCCGCGCCACCGGAGGAGGGGCGGCGGCAAACGTCGAAGTCTCGCCCAGGGGGTGGGCTTTTGAAACTGACCTTTTGCGGCGGAGCAGGTTCGGTCACCGGTTCCTGCTACCTCATTGAGACCGAAAGCACGCGGCTTTTGGTAGATTGCGGCATGTTTCAGGGAGGCCGCGATCTGGAGGCGCAGAATTACCTTTTCCCCTTCGACCCCGCCCAGGCGGATCACCTGGTGCTGACCCACGCCCACATCGACCACAGCGGCCGGATTCCCCTGCTGCAGCGGCAGGGCTTCGGCGGCGCCATCTGGGCCACGCCGGCGACGGCGGACCTGGCCGGCATCATGCTGCCCGACAGCGCGCACCTGCAGGAGATGGAGGCAGACTGGCAAAACCGAAAGCGCCAGCGAGCTGGGGAGGAAGCGGTGACGCCTCTCTATACCGTTGATGATGCCATGCGGTCTTTGCGCCTGTTCAAGCCCCTGGCCTACGAGCGGCTGGCGGAGGTGGCACCGGGAGTGCGGCTGCGCTTCCGCGATGCCGGCCACATTCTGGGGTCGGCCATCGCCGAACTTTGGGTGAGAGAGAGAGACCGCGAGGTTAAACTGGTCTTCTCCGGCGACCTGGGCAACACCGGCCGGCCCATTCTGCAGGACCCGACAGTAATTGAAGAAGCCGACCTGCTGTTGATCGAGTCCACCTACGGCGATCGGCTGCACGGTGACCACGGCGAGCAGTTGGAGGCCCTGGCCGAAGTGGTGCGCTCCGTGGTCCGGCGCGGCGGCAATTTGGTCATCCCCGCCTTTGCTGTGGGCCGCACTCAGGAGTTGCTCTACTACTTCAACCAGCTCCAGATGGAGAACCGCATTCCGGCCTTGCCGGTATATGTGGACAGCCCCCTGGCCACCTCGGCCACGGAGATCTTCCGGCGGCACCAGGAGTGCTTCGACCGGTCGGCGCGCAGCCTGTTGGCGGCGGGGGACGACCCCTTCAGCTTCGAGGGCCTCACCTACGTTCGCACGCCCCAGGACTCCATGGCCCTCAACCAGATGAGCCGGGCCATCATCATCAGTGCCAGCGGCATGGCCAACGCCGGCCGCATTCTGCATCACTTGAAGCACAACTTGTGGCGGTCGGAGTCAACGGTGCTGTTCGTCGGCTATCAGGCGGAGGGCACCCTGGGACGGGCCTTGACTGGCGGCGCCAGAAACGTACACGTTTTAGGAGAGGCTATATCCGTTCAGGCCGAGATCAAGCAGCTTTCCGGCTTCAGCGCCCACGCCGACCAGCAGGGCTTGATCACCTGGGCCCGGGGCTTTGTGCGGCCACCAGCCGGCACCTTTGTGGTGCACGGCGAGGAAGCCGGCTCCAAGGCCCTGGCTGCCCTGCTGACGGAGGCCGGCCATAGGCCGCGTATCCCGGCCTTCGGGCAGAGCTTCGAGGTCGTCCGGGGGCCGGGCGGCGGCATTGCAGTGCGCGAAGTGCCCTCCCAGGTACTGGAAGCGGCGCCTCTGCCGCCGC
>JAMDAP010000065.1 GCA_023484675.1 Bacillota bacterium | reverse complement strand
GAAGCGGGCGGAGACCTCGGCCACGCGCTCGGCGCCGCGGGTGATGACCACGAACTGGATCACCACCAGGATGATGAAGACGATGAACCCGACCACCGGGTTGCCTCCCACCACGAACTGGCCAAACCCCCGGATGAGGGCGCCGCCGTCGCCGGTGAGCAGGATCATCCGCGTGGCCGAGACGTTCAGCGAAAGGCGGAACAGCGTGGTTATGAGCAGCAGCGGCGGGAAGATGGAGAAGTCGAGGGGCTCACGGGTGTAGAGGGAGGTCAGGAGGATCAGCAGTGAGACCGCCAGGTTCACCGTCTGCAGGAAGGCCAGCAGCCACGCCGCTACGGGGATGATCATCATGGCCACGGTGCCGATGACCGCCAGGGCGACCATCACGTCCGAGTACTTCATCGCTCGGCTCAGCAGTTGCGAGATTGCGGCCGGCAACGGGACCACCTCCCCTTGGCGTCAGCGTTTGTGGGCTCAGGTACCGGTTCTCCCCTTCAGTCGATAGACGAAGGCCAGTACCTCGGCAACCGCCTGATACAGGTCGCCCGGCACCGGCTCGCCCACCTCCACGGAGGCGAAAAGGGCCCGGGCCAGGGGCTTGTTCTCCATGACCACGACACCGGCCTCGCGGGCGATATCCTTGATCTTCTGGGCCAGGTAGTCCTGGCCCTTGGCGACCACCGTCGGGGCCGGCATCTTGCCGGCATCGTATTTGAGGGCCACGGCAAAGTGGCTTGGGTTGGTAACCACCACGTCGGCCTTGGGCACGTCCGCCAGCATCCGCCGCCGGGCCAGGGCCCGCTGGCGCTCGCGGATCTTTCCCCGGATCTGAGGGTTGCCCTCGGTTTCCTTGAACTCCTGCTTGACTTCCTCCTTGGTCATCTTCAGGGACTGGGCGTAGTCCCAGCGTTGGTAGGCAAAGTCGCCGGCCGCCACCAGCAGCAGCACCAGAGCGGCCCGCAGGAAGACGGTCATGGCCAGCGACCCGATCTGGGTGAGGGCGACCATCAGGTCCATGTCCACCAGGGTGGGGAACATCGCCCATTGTTGGCGCAGAGCGGCGTAGACCACCCAGCCCACCAGAAGGAGCTTCAGAAGCGACTTGGCCAGGTCCGCGGCGGCGCGCCGGGAAAAGAGGCGCTGCAGCCCAGAGATTGGGTTCAGCCGGTCCAGGTGGAAGGCCAGGGGCTGAAGGGTGAAGACGAATCCGACCTGGGCCAGATCCGCGGACAAAGCCACAATGAGCCCCGTCAGGAGCACCGGCCAGAGCATCTTGGCCGAAGCCGAAAGCACGGTGAGGGTCAGGGCGTGCACCCCGTCCAGGGTCCAGTCCGTCGTGGGCAGGTGGCTGAGGGTCGATACCGTCAGCTCCTTCAAGACCCCATAGCCGGCGGGCCCGGCGTAGCGAAGGCTGAAGTAGCCGGCAAGCAGCAGAAGAGCCGAGGTCAGCTCGGGGGACCGGGAAACCTGGCCGCGCTCTCGGGCTTGCTCGCGCCTTCGCGGAGAGGCCGGCTCCGTCCGTTCGGCGAATCGCTGCAGCTTCACGGCGGGGCCTCCTTGTCAAGGGTGCAGAGCCTGCACCAATTGGGCCAAGCTGCCGTAGAGCCCGTCCAGCACCCGGGTGAGCGTCACCAGGTACAGGGGCAGTCCGGCGATCATCACCGCCAGGCCGGCCACCAGCTTGAGCGGCAGGCCAACCATGAAGACGTTCATCTGGGGCATGGCCCGGGCCATGACGCCCAGGGCGACGCTGGTGACGAATCCGGCCCCCAGCACAGGCGCCGCCAGCTTGAAGGCGGTCAGAAACACGCCGCTGGAGAGAACGGCGACGGTATCCGTCAGGCTGGGACGCAGTACCGCAGCGCCGACCGGCACGACCTGAAAGCTCTTGGCCAGTGCCGAAAGAATCAGGTGGTGCCCGTTGATCAGAAGCAGCACCATAAGCGACAGCAGGTATTGGAAGTTGCCCACCAGGGGCATCTGCTGGCCGCTCTGGGGGTCTATCACGCTGACGATGCCGAAGCCCAGCTCTGTGTCCAGAAGCTGACCGCCGAGCTGCACCGCGGCGAAGGTCAGGTTGACGGTCCAGCCGATGGCCAGGCCCACCGCAGCCTCCCGCACGGCCCAGGCCGCCCAGGGTATGAGGGTGACCGGCAAGGCCGCCGGCAAAGGGACAATGGGCAGCAGCACCAGAGCCACCATCAGGCCGAAGGCCGCCCGCCACTGGACCGGGAGCTGCCGGGCGGCAAAGGGCGGCGCCGTGAAGAAGACGCCGGAGGTCCGCACCGCCACCAGAAGAAACAGGTCAAAGCGGCTGAACAGCAGCTGATAGAGATCCATGGCCTCCCCCTAGCGTACCAGGGTTGGCAAAGAAGTGAAGATACGGCTCGTAAACTGTAGCATCACGGTCATCATCCAGGGGCCGAAGATGACCACCGCCAGCAGCACGGCCACAATCTTGGGCACAAAGCTCAGCGTGGCCTCGTTGAGCTGGGTTGTGGCCTGAAAGATGCTGACCAAGAGGCCCACCACCAGAGACAGGCCCAGGACCGGCGCCGCCACCAGAAGCACCGTCGTCAGGGCGTCCCGCCCCAGGGCCATCACGAATTCCTCGGTCATGCCGCCACCTCCCTTGGAGTATCGGCAGATCAGCCCCCCGTAGGCCGGGCTTCACCACATCCGGGCTAGCGAAAACTAAGCACCAGGGAACGGACAATCAGGTTCCACCCGTCTACCATGACAAAGAGCAGGATCTTGAAGGGCAGCGAGATCATCATCGGAGGAAGCATCAGCATGCCCATGGACATCAGCGTGCTGGCCACCACCATATCGATGACCACGAAGGGGATGAAGACGGCAAAGCCAATTTGGAAAGCCGTTTTCAGTTCACTGATGGTGAAGGCCGGGACCACAACGGAGAGGGGCAGGTCCAGGGGTTTGGAGGGCAGGGGCGTCTGCGACAGAGAGACAAACAGCTGCAAGTCTTTGTCCCGGGTCTGCTTCAGCATGAACTCCTTCAGGGGCACGGCGGCGCGGTTGGCCGCCTCCGTCTGGGTGATCCGGCCCGCCAGGTAGGGCTGCACCGCGTCGGTGTTCACCTTATTCCAGGTTGGGCCCATGATGAACAGGGTCAGGAACAGGGCCAGGCCGATCAGCACCTGGTTGGGCGGCATTTGCTGCGTCGCCAGGGCGTTGCGGACGAAGGACAGGACAACGATGATGCGGGTGAAGGAGGTCATCAGGATGAGGATGGCCGGAGCCAGGGTGAGCACGGTGAGCAGCAGCAAAATCTGCAGCGACCCCACCACGTCCTTGGGTTGGGTCGCCTGGTCGAAGCCGATATTCACCCTGGGCAGGGGCACCGTCTGGCCGGGACCGATTCCTCCAGAGCCGCCCCCGGGTGCCGCCGGGGGGGCGGGCGCCGGCGTCGCCGCCGCCGCGGACAGCGGCAGCAGGGCCAGCAGCAGGAAGGCCGCCACCATCATTACCAGCAACTTTCGCATGCTCTAACCTTCCGTTCGCTCCGCCAGCCTTCTGAGACGTTCCACCTGTTGCCGTAGGGCAGCGCTTTCCGCCGCTGGGAAGGAGGTCGGGCCGGGTTCCGGCAGGGCCTGTCGGGCTGGGCCGGAACCCTCCTGGGCCTGCCACAGCAGTTCGGCAAAGGCCTGGCCCGACTGGGCCGGCTGGCCCGCCTGGCCCGGCTGGGCCGGGCGCTGCTGCCAGAGCCGGCGCAGCCGCAGCGTTCCACGCGACAGAGCGTCAGCCACCGGTCCCGGGGGGGCATTAACGGGGACGTCCGCCTGGCGCAGCAGGTCAGCCACCTGCTCCGGGTCGTCCACCGTGGCCACCGTGGCCACGCCGCCCTCCCCCATGGCCACCAGCACGACGCGGTTCGCCACGGCCAGAAGGTAGAAGGAACGGGTGGTTCCCAGGTGAAGCTGATCCAGGAGCCGCAGGTGCCGGCTTCGGGCGAAAGGCGCCAGGCGCCGCAGGCTGCGGGAGGCCACGTAGGCCAAGGCCAGAACCAGGGCGAAGAGAAATAGGTAC
>JAMDAP010000141.1 GCA_023484675.1 Bacillota bacterium | reverse complement strand
ACGACGTCTGGGAGGTGCTGGCGAGGCCGGCCCGGCGCCTGAAGCACGGCAGCCGGGTGGTCTTCGGCGAGGGTGAGCTGGCGGCGGCAGTGCTGGCCGACGGCGAGGCGGAGGGCTCCAAGCTGGGGCGCTTTGACTTCGACGGCCTCTGGGAGAACGTGCTGGACCGCCTCGGCCAGATGCCCCTGCCGCCCTACATCAAGGTGCCTCTGCAGGACCAGGAGCGCTACCAGACGGTCTATGCCCGCGAGGCGGGCTCGGCTGCGGCGCCCACCGCCGGCCTGCACTTCACGCCGCGCCTGCTGGAGGAACTCCAGGCCAGCGGCATCGCCATGGAGTTCATCACACTGCACGTGGGGCTCGGCACCTTCCGACCAGTACAGGCTGACCGGGTGGAGGACCACCACATGCACGCCGAGTGGTTTCGGGTCGCGCCGCAGGTGGCGGACTGCCTCAACCGGACCCGCGCCGGGGGAGGTCGGACCGTGGCCGTCGGTACCACTGCGGCCCGCACCCTGGAGACCCAGGTGGACCCGGAAGGCCTCATCCAACCTGGCTCCGGCTGGACCGACATCTTCCTCTACCCAGGGCGGCCGATGCGCGGCACGGACGCCCTCGTCACCAACTTTCACCTGCCCAAGTCTACGCTGCTCATGCTGGTGTCGGCCTTTGCCGGCCGGGAGCTGATTCTGGAGGCCTACCGAGAGGCGGTGCGAGAGCACTACCGGTTCTTCAGCTTCGGTGACGCCATGCTGATCCTGTAGCAGGTGGAGGGAGAGCAGCGTGAACACGGCACTGGAGTTTGAGGTGAGCCACAGGTCCCATTGGACGGCGGCCCGAGTCGGCCGGATCCGCACTCCCCACGGCGAGATCGACACCCCGGCCTTCATGCCGGTCGGCACCCAGGCCACGGTGAAGACCCTGACGCCGGAGGAGGTGGCCGGTACCGGCGCTCAGATCGTGCTGTCCAACACCTATCACCTCTACCTGCGGCCCGGCCACGAGCTGGTGCGGCAGGCCGGCGGGCTGCACCGCTTCATGCACTGGGACCGCCCCATTCTCACGGACAGCGGCGGTTTCCAGGTGTTCAGCCTGGCCTCCCTGCGCAAGATTACGGAGGAAGGGGCTACCTTCAAGTCCCATATTGACGGATCCACGCACACCCTGACCCCGGAAAAAGTCATGGAGATCGAGAACGCCCTGGGCGCCGACATCATCATGGCCTTTGACGAGTGCACGCCCTACCCCTGCGAGCATGACTACGCCAAGGCCTCCGTGGAACGCACCAGCCGCTGGGCGGCGCGCTGCCAGGCAGCCCACGCCCGGCCCCAGGACCAGGCGCTGTTCGGCATCGTACAGGGCAGCACCTTTGCCGACCTGCGCCGCGAGCACGCCCGCCAGATCACCTCTCTGGGCTTTCCCGGCTACGCCATCGGCGGTCTCTCGGTGGGCGAGCCCAAGCCGGTCATGTACGAGATCCTGGAGGAGACGCTGCCCCTGCTGCCCCAGGACCGGCCACGGTATCTGATGGGCGTGGGTTCGCCCGACGCCCTCATAGAGGGAGCCCTGCGTGGCGTGGACATGTTCGACTGCGTGCTGCCCACCCGCATCGCCCGGCACGGCCAGGCCCTGACTCCGGCGGGCCGGGTGGTCATCCGCAACGCCGCGTATGCCAACGATCTCGGCCCCCTGGACCCGACCTGTGACTGTTACACCTGTCAAAACTACAGCCGAGCCTACCTGCGCCACCTCTTCAAGGCGAAGGAGGTCCTGGGGCTGCGGCTGGTGTCGCTGCACAACCTGCGCTACCTGGCCCGGTTGATGGCGGGCCTGCGCCAGGCCATTGCCCGTGGGCACGAGCTGGAATACCGCCAGGCCTTCTATGACAGCTATGGACGCGACGACCTGGCGAGAGGGGTTTGACCTCCCTGCGGCGAAAGACACTCTGGAAGAAAGCCTGGGTTATAAGGAGGAGTTTGGTTGGCACAGCAGTCGACCACGTTCACGGTCTTGATTTGGGTCATCCCGTTGGCCCTGTTTTACTTCCTGCTGCTCCGGCCCCAGCAGCAGCAGCAGAAGAAGCGGCGGGACATGCTGTCCAGTCTTGACAAGGGCGACCGCGTGGTGACGATCGGCGGCATTCACGGCACGATCACCGACATGGACGAGAAGATCGTAACGCTGCGGATCGCCGAGAAGGTGGAGATTAAGGTCAACCGCAGCGGCATCGGTTCCGTGCTCAAGTCGGATTCCTAGGGGCCAGGCGCCCCGCCCGCCGGCGCGGCGCCTACTCGAACGCTCGCAGGAGGTTCATTTTTGGCTATGGAAACGCTGAACCCGCTGGATAGTGCCCAACACCAATTGAAGCGTGCCGTGGATCTGCTCAACCTGGATCCATCGGTCTATGAAATCCTGAAGGAACCCACCCGGGTTCTCTGCGTCTCGATTCCGGTGCGCATGGACGACGGGCGGATCAAGAACTTTACCGGCTACCGGGCCCAGCACACCGACGTCATCGGCCCGGCCAAGGGCGGCGTCCGGTTTCACCCCGATGTCACCCTGGACGAGGTCAAGGCCCTCTCCATCTGGATGACCATCAAGTGCTCGGTGCTCGGCCTGCCCTACGGCGGCGGCAAGGGCGGCGTGGTCTGCGACCCGCGGGAGATGTCGGACCGCGAGCTGCAGCAGTTGTCCCGGGCCTACATCCAGGCCATCGCTCAGTTCATCGGGCCGGAGAGGGACATCCCCGCCCCCGACGTCAACACCAATCCACGCGTCATGGGCTGGATGATGGACGAGTACAGCCGCATCAAGGGCTACAATATACCCGGGCTGATCACCGGCAAGCCGATGGTGCTGGGCGGCTCCGCCGGCCGCGGTGCCGCCACTGGCCGCGGGGCGATCATCACTATCCGCGAGGCGGCCAACCGCATCGGCCTGGAGCTGAAGGGCGCCACCGCCGCGGTGCAGGGCTTCGGTAACGTGGGCTCCAACACCGCCGCCCTGCTGCATGAGATGGGCGTCAAGGTGGTGGCCATCAACGACGTCATGGGCGGCGCTTATAACGCCACCGGCATCCATATCCCGGAGGCCCTGGAGTACTCACGGGCCCACAAGACGGTCGCCGGCATGCCCGGCACCAACCAGCTGAGCACGCAGGATCTCCTGACCCTGAATGTGGACATCCTGGTGCCGGCCGCCCTGGAAAACCAGATCAACCTTAGCAACGCCTCTCAAATCAAGGCCAAGATCGTCTGCGAGGCGGCGAACGGTCCCACCACCCCGGAGGCCTCGAAGGTGATGGAGGAGAAGGGCGTTTTCGTCGTTCCTGACATCCTGGCCAACGCCGGCGGCGTGACCGTCTCTTACTTCGAGTGGGTGCAGAACATGATGCACTACTACTGGTCGGAGGAAGAGGTCAACGAAAAGCTGGAGCGCATGATGGTGTCGGCCTTTGAGCACGTCTACGCGATGAAGGAATCCCGGGGTGTGGGTATGCGCGATGCGGCCTACATGGTGGCTATCGACCGGGTGGCCGAGGCCATGCTGGCTCGCGGCTGGATCAGCTAACTGAGACGCGCCACAAACCCCAAGGCTAAAGCTTGGCTTTGGCCTTGGGGGTTCCCTGTATAGATTCCGCTGAAAAACGCAACAATCCGACGCTTCGGCGCAGCCGTTGGCGGCATGGGGGTGCGCGCCACCCAAACGCGTGTTAGAATTATGGGCAAACGAGCGGCGGTGGAGAAAAGTGGACGAGGCAAAAAAGAGGGAAACGAGTTCAACCGAGGAATATGTACTAGGTATGAATACCTACTCCCAAAATGTCAGACAATCCGAGGCGACGGTGCCTGCGGCTACAGCTCCTGGTCCATCGCCGTCCCTGGCCGAGGCACGTCAGCTCTGGGAGGAAGGGGCCGGCAAGCGGCCCGAGCGGCGGGCGTCATTCCGCACCTTGTCGGACGTGCCGGTGGAGCGGCTCTACACGCCACTGGAAGCCAACCCGGACTATCTCCGCGACCTGGGCTTTCCCGGCGAGTTCCGCCCAGCACCGCCGC
>JAMDAP010000042.1 GCA_023484675.1 Bacillota bacterium | reverse complement strand
ACTTCAGCCAGGTCCTGAGCGAGCGCGACGTGACCAAGAGCCTGGCGGTGCAGCAGTTCATTCACGGCGCCGACCCGGAGGGCAATCTGCCGCACCGCTACCCGACCTACTCGGGCCAGGACGTGATCGGCGTCTTCGCCGGGGTTCCTGAGTTTCCCTGGGGGATCGTGGTGGAAGAGCCGGTGACCATGGCCCTCGGCCCCGTCGGGGCCATGGCCGGCCGCATCGGCTTCACGGCCCTGGTCATTATGTCGCTGGTGGCCGGGTTGTCCATCTACTTCGCCGGCCGTGTGACCAAACCCATCGAGGTGTTGGAGGAAGGCGCCCGCCGCGTCGGCAACGGCGAGCTGGGCCACGTCATTCAGGTTGCCTCGCCGGACGAGATAGGGCGGCTGGTGGCGGAGTTCAACCGCATGACATCCCGCCTGCGGGCACAGTCGGAAAACCTGAGACGGGAGAAGGAACGGCTTGATCTGGTGGTGAGCGGCATCGGGGCCGGCCTGGCCCTGATCGGCGGGAACGGCGAGACCCTGTGGGTGAACCGCACCTTGGCGGAGTGGCTGCCGGACGGCTACTCGCCCCTGGGCAAGCCGTGCTACGAGGTGCTGGGGCGAACCGACTGCACCTCCGCCGCTACCTGCGTCCACCACCGCGATTGCGCCACCGGAGATGCCCCATCCGGCCATGCCGGCCTCCCCGGCGAGTTCGTGCGCACCGACCGCAGCACGGGCCGGGAGCGCGTGCTGCGTCACCGCTCTTTTGCCTTGGAGGGCGGCCCCGGAGAGCCGAGGTTTCTTGAGGTGGTGGAGGACATCACCCAGCAGAAGGCGATGGAGGCCATGGTGGTGCAGACCGACAAGCTGGCGGCCCTGGGTCAGCTCGCGGCGGGCGTGGCCCATGAGATCAACAACCCCTTGGCCAGCGTGGCCGCCTACGCCGAAGACCTGATGGACCGGCTTCGCGAGGAAGGGCCCCAAGCCCTGACCACGGGGGGCGCGGCAATGGAGTACCTGAGTACCATCCGCCAGCAGGTGGAGCGGTGCAAGGGCATCACCTTCAACCTGCTCAAGTTCGCGCGGCAGGGGACACCGGAGGAGCGGCAGGGCCCGGAGATGGTGCCGGTGAATGAGACCCTGAAGGACACCGTGGCTCTGGCGGGCCACCGCATCCGGCGCCAGGGGGTAGCGGTCCGCTGGCGCCTGTCGGACGGCCTGCCGCCGGCACGAGCGGAACGGGCCCGGCTGCAGCAGGTGTTTTTGAACCTGCTCACCAACGCCCTGGACGCCATGGAGCCGCGGGGCGGCACCCTCACTCTGGAGGTGGTGCGCCAGGCGGACACGGCCCACGTCCGCATAACCGACACAGGCCGCGGCATACCACCCGAAGACCGGCCGCGCGTCTTTGAGCCTTTCTTCACCACCAAACCGCCGGGCAAGGGCACCGGCCTCGGCCTGTCCATCTGCTACGGCATCGTTAGCGAGTGGGGCGGGCACATTCAACTGGAGAGCGAGCCGGGCAGAGGCACCACCGTGGAGGTGAGTCTGCCGGCGTTCAACATCGAATCCGAGGCCGCGACCGTCGCAGCCGGAACCGCATTTCAGCCAGCGCCGCCCGCAACCAGGAGGGACAGCGAATGAACCGCACAACCACCGTTCTCATCGCCGACGACGAAGACAGCTTACGGGAGCTCATCTCCGGGCGCTTGCGGCGCAGGGGCTACCAGGTCACGACCGCCGCCACAGGGGCTGCGGTCTCGCAGGCCATGGCCCAACAGGAGTTTGATCTGGCCGTACTCGACCTGCGCCTGCCTGATGTGGACGGGATGGACTGCCTGCGCCGGGCCAAGGAGGTTCAGCCGGCGCTGGAGGTCATCATGCTTACCGGCCACGGCACTATGGAGTCGGCCATCGAAGCCATGAAACTCGGCGCCTACGATTACCTGACCAAGCCGTGCAATCTGGCGGAGCTGGAGGTCGTCCTGGGCAAAGCCATGGAGCGCCGCCTTCTGGCCACCCAGAACCGCGGCCTGCGCGAGGCCATCCGGCGGCAACAGGAGCAGACGGCCATCGTCGGCGCCAGCCCGGCCATGGAGCGCCTGCTGCAGCTCACCCAAAGGGTGGCCGCCGCCGATTCCCCCGTCCTCACCGAAGGCGAGAGCGGTACTGGCAAAGAGCTGATCGCCCGGGCCGTTCACAGCGGCAGCTCGCGAGCGGAGGGCCCGCTCATTGCCGTGAACTGCGCCGCCCTGCCGGGGGCCCTCCTGGAAAGCGAGCTCTTCGGCCACGCCAAGGGGGCCTTCACGGGAGCGGTGCAGGCCAAGCCCGGCCTGGTGGAGATGGCGGACCGCAGCACCCTGTTTCTGGACGAGGTGGGTGAGCTGCCCCTGGACCTGCAGGCCAAACTGCTCCGCTTTCTGGAGACAGGGGAGTTCCGCAGGGTGGGGGAAACCCGCCTTCGCCGCGTGGACGTGCGCGTCGTGGCAGCGACCAACCGGCGCCTGGCAGACGAGGTCCGCCAGGGGCGCTTTCGCGAGGACCTGTATTACCGTCTCAATGTGGTGAGGCTTGAGGTGCCTCCGCTGCGCCAACGGCCTTCGGACATCCCCATGCTGGTGGAGCATTTTCTCAATCGACTGGGGTCTGACAAAGAACTGACCCCCGAGGCGGTGGAGGCACTGACGCGGCATCCCTTCCCCGGCAACGTGCGGGAACTGTTTAATGTCGTGCAGCGAGGGGTCATCCTCTCACCCGACCACTGGATCGCCGTGGAGGACCTGGGCCTGCCCGCAGCCTTTGCACCTTCCGACGTGCCCGCAACGCCCGCAACGCCCGCGTCGCCGGAGGAGCCGGCGGCTGAAAGCGCCCCGGCGGCAGAGATTCTGCCTCTTGTGGAGATGGAGCGCCGCCACATCCTTATCGCACTCCAGGCGACGGGATGGCACCGCGCCCAGACCGCAGCCTTGCTTGGCATCAGCGTGCGCAACCTCTACCGCAAGATCGAGCAGTTCAGCCTGCGGCCAGAAGCCTGACCCGGACAAATTGACACCGGACGTGACAAAATGGCAGGCTTCGCCAACCCCGCCGGAGTGCTCGGCGGGGTTTTCATTTACCCCAGAATCGCGTCCCCTCTCGATCTCCGATATTGGCATGACTCTTGCTCATACTACTAAAATTGTAACAAGAACGCGAGGAGGCAGGCCATGAGCAAGCAGATCCCAGATCATCAGCCCCAGTGGGCCATGGTCATCGACCTGGCGAAGTGCGTCGGCTGCGATACCTGCACCGTCAGCTGCAAGGCCGAAAACCGCACGCCCCCTGAGGTCACCTACAACGTGGTGCTGGAACTGGAAGTGGGCGACTATCCCAACGTCACCCGCGTGAACGTCCCCAGGCCTTGCATGCAGTGCGACAACCCGCCCTGCGTCCAGGTCTGTCCGGTGAAGGCCACCTACAAACTGGACAACGGAATCGTCGACATCGACTATGACCGCTGCATTGGCTGCCGCTATTGCATCACCGCCTGCCCCTACGGCGCCCGCTACTTCGACTGGGGTGAAAGCTACGACGGGGAGATGGAGGGTTACAGCGACGTGCAGGCCCCCGAGTACGGGGTGAGCCGCGGCCCGCGCCGGAAAGGTGCTGCGCCCATCGGCACCGTTCGGAAGTGCACTTTCTGCCTCCACCGTTTGGAGCGTGGCGAAGAGCCCGCCTGCGTCGAAACGTGTATCGGCGACGCCCGCTTCTTCGGTGACCTGAGTGACCCCAACAGCACGGTCAGCCAGTTGGCCAAGATTCCGCGCGCCTTCCGGCTCAAGGAGGAACTGGGCACCAGCCCGCGGGTCATCTACCTGAAATAGGTTCGACCAAGGAGGGATTTCTTCATGACCATGACCACAACCGCTGCCGGGGCCGCGCCCGGGACGGTGTCCAGATCGGGCCTGCGGCATGGGCGTGGCCTCTGGTACGGCGCCTTGAGCCTCCTGACCCTGGCAGGTCTGGGAGCCATCGGCTATAGGGCCTACGCCGGGCTGTCCATCACGCACCTGACCAGCTTCATGCCCTGGGGGGCCTGGGTGGCGTTCTACATCTACTTCGTGGGCCTCAGCGC
>JAMDAP010000017.1 GCA_023484675.1 Bacillota bacterium | reverse complement strand
TGAAGGGCATCCGGGAGGGCGTCAAGTCGTGAGCGAGGCCACCCTTGCGGCCGATGCCGACCTGCGGGAACGCCGCTGGCGCCTCCTGGATACCGGCCACCTGGCGGCGGCCATGAACATGGCCATCGACGAGGCAATCCTGGAGGCGCACGCGGCCGGGCACGTGCCGCCCACCCTGCGCTTTTACGGCTGGAGTCCGGCGGCCGTGTCCATCGGCTACTTTCAGCGGTTGGAGGCGGAGGTGGACCTGGAGGCCTGCCGCTCCCTTGGTGTCGACGTGGTGCGCCGCCCCACCGGCGGGCGCGCCGTGCTGCACGAGAGCGACGAGCTGACCTACAGTGTCGTCATCCGCCAGGAACTGCTTCCCGGAGACGTCATTCACACTTACCGGGTTCTCTGCGAGGGTCTGCTGGCGGGCATCCACGGCCTCGGCGTGGAGGCCGGCATGGCCACCCCCGACCCCGGACGCTCCGGCCGTCTGGAGATCGCCTCATCCAGCGCCTGCTTCAACAGCCCCTCCTGGTACGAGGTGGAGACGGGAGGCAAAAAGGTCGTCGGCAGTGCCCAGGTGCGGCACGACGGGGTCATCCTGCAGCACGGCTCCATCCTGCTGGAACTGGACGCGGACCGCCTCTTCACCGTGCTGCGGGTGCCGGAGGAGCGGCGCGCCGCCGCCAAGCGGGTCTTCCTTGCCAAAGCGACCAGCCTCGACCGGGCCGCGGGCAGGCCGATTCAATGGGCCGAGGCCAAGGCCGCCATGGTGGCGGGCTTTGAGACCAGCCCGGGCCTTGAGCTGACCCCCGGCGGGCTGACACCGGAGGAACTGGTCCGGGCGGCGGCACTGGCCCGTGAGAAGTACGGCAGCCCCAGCTGGAATGCGAAGAAGTAACCCCCGTATGCGCTCATGCCCAGCAAGGCGTTACGCTACACCGAGGGCAAGGCGGGACGTGACCAACCACCAGTAGAAGAGTCCGGCCAGGGGCAGGCTCAGCAGCAACCACCAGTGCGGTCGCTGCGTGAGAGCAAAAGCGGCGAGCAGCGCCAAAAAGGGCGTCGCTGGCAGCCGGTAGCGCGGCACCTCGTAGAAGATGCTCTGGGCCACCGCCACGTACAGGGCGCCGCCGGCAAAGAGCAGGGCGTGGCGGTGCCGCCAGGCCAGGACGAGACCCGCCAGGCCCAGGGCCAGCAGGCCCGTCTGGACCACGGACACAACGTGGCGCGAGCCGATGAGCGGGATGCGCTCCCAGTGATAGAGGGCCTCCAGGTAGTCCTGGTCCTGGGTCCAGAACAGGCGCCAGCGGAGCTTGGTGAGATCCCTGAAGAGGGCGGGATGGGACCGGATGTAGCCGAGGGCTTCGCTCATCAGCACCTTGTCACGGTCGGCTTCGTTGGGGATCCAGACGGCGCGCTGGTAGGCATCGAGGTAGTCGATAAAGGTGAAGGTGCCATTGGCCCGCGGGTTGTTGCCGATGAGAAGGTTCAGCCCGGAGACGGTGTCCACAGGCACCACACGGTGAAAGACCAGGTAGTTGCGGCCAGTCCAGGGGAGCAGCACGAGCAGAAAAGCGGCCAGGGCGGCAATGCCCAAGGCCAAGCGCCGGCGCCAGGGGAAGGGCCGGGCAGGCCGTGACCGGTCGGCGCCCGGGCCCGCCGCCGGGAAAGGAAGCAGAAACCAGGCCGGGATGAGCAGGGCCAGGGGAAGGGCAATGGAACGCGTCAGCGTGGCCACACCGAGGAGCAGGCCGGAGCCGGCCGCCCAGGGCCAGGCCCAGGGGCCGGCGTGGTCGCCCCGCGCCATCCGCGCATCCGCCTCCACCGCCAGCCAGATGGCGCCGGCCACCAGGGCGAGGTAGAAGACCTCTGCGAAGAGCACACCGGCATACCCCACGAAGGGGCCAAAAAACGCGGCCAGGGCCGCGGCGATGAGGCCCGCTCCGGGCCCGAAGGCGCGTCGTGCGGTCAGGTGGAGGAAGAGCACCAGCAGAGTGCTGAGCAGGGCCTGGGTCAGGTAGATGGGCCGGTCGCGAAAGCCGAACAGAAAGTAGTGCAGGCCCACATAGGCCACGTAGCCGGGAGCCCGGTAGCTGCTGCCGCGAAAGTCGCCGTGGGCGGCGAAGTGCAGGCCGCGCGCCTGGTAGTCCAGGGGGTCGCCGAGGTTGGAGACATCGACGGTTCGCACAAAGGCGAGCCGCATCCAGAGAGCAAGCCCGAGGATGGCCAGCAGCGCCAGACCTTCGAGCAGGAGCCGGCAGCGAGACTTGGGCGGGACGAAAGACGGCACGAGAACACCTCCGGCCATGATCTAGGGGCTGACCGCGATGGTCCGACCTGACACCAACACCGGGTCGGAACCGCCGTCGAGGGTCGCCCAGATATAGACGTAGTAGGTTCCCGGGTCCTTCAGGTGGTCGGGGGCAAGGTCGACTTGGAAGTGCCTCCCATCGACCACCACCGGACGGGGCGTGACGTACCGGGCCGTAAAATAACTGGCGAAGGGCGCGGGTTCGGAGTAGGGCCCGGTGGCGTTGAGTTGCTGCACCGTCATCGGTGAGACGCCGGCGCGCCCCAGGGATACGGCGAAGAACTGTACCCCTTCGTCCAGGGTGCCGGACACGCGGATGGCCTGCCCTGGCTTGGCCTGCAGGGGGAGGGGGTCGTAGGCGCCGTAGCGGTTGACGAACTCCTGCGCCAGGTAGGTGGAACCGGAAGCGCCCGCCGACAGCCCCACTCCGGCCTGGGTGTGGGCGCGGTTTAAGATGTTGGCGCGGTGGCCGGGGCTATGCATCAGCCCGTCTTCCTGGGAGACGATGCGCAGGAAGTCCGGGACGGGGTAGCTGGTATCACTGCCACCCTCAAACCACATTTTGGCGAGGTTCTCGGCCACCTCATCAGTGCCGCCGGCCTGGGTGTAGCGGTAGGCGGGAAGCTGCCCGTCCAGGCCCCAGTGGCTGAAGTACCCGGCCCTGGCCATCTCCTCGGCGTGCCGCCGGCCGGCGCGGGCAGCGGTGTCGTCCCAGGCCACCGGCTCCAGGCTGTTGGTCAGTCGGTCCAGATTGATGAGCTGCAGGGTGTAGTACTCCAGGTCGGTCAGGGTGGGCGCCCGCCCCAGCCGCGAGATAACCACGGTATGAGTCTCCGGCTCGTAGAACACCTGGGCCTTCAGGGCTTCGGACACAAACCGAATGGGCACGAAGGTACGATTGTTCTTGACTTCGGCCGGCACGTCCAGGGTGACGGGACTGCCGTTGATGTAGGCTGTGGCGCTGCCCTGCGTGAGCTGCAGCCGGGTGGCGCCATCCAGAATGACCACGTCCTTCGGGCGCTGTGGGTCCCACTGCACGGTGGCCCCGAAGGCCTCCGCCGTAAAACGCACGGGCGCCATGGTCCGCCCGTTGGTGGCGTAGGCTTCGGCGTCCAGGGGAACGGCGGTGAGGCCGGTGCCGGCGGCGGCCACGCCCTGGCGCAGGGTGATGACAGGCAGGTCGGGGACCTGGCTCTGACCGGAGCCGGCGGCCAGGGCTCTGGGTGCTGGGGCCAAGACAAAGGCCACAGCCGCCACGAGCATGGCGAGAGTGGCGGACAGAAGGCCCGAACGGCGTCGGAGGGTGCGCAAAGAGCTTCATTCCTTTCAACAGCGGCCCGAGGCCGAAGAACTTCCAGGCGTGGCGGGACTGCGAAGCCCACGTATACAGTTCTTCGCCGGATTCCCGGCTCCTTTGGCCGTTTCCCCCGAGGCAGAATCTGCCTGGCCAAGAAAGAAGCACCGGCCTGACACCGGTGCCTCATTCCTGCACAGTAGGCAGTGCTCCTCCCCGCATTTCATCTTCTTCGTCAGCTCAGGTACTCCTCGGCCTTCTTGGCCAGTCGGTCCGTGACTTCCTGCGCCTTGTCCCTGGCGACGGCGGCCGTATCGGTCACCTCTTCCAGCGGTGTCTGGACCCTTGTGGAGATGCCCATGGCGTCAAACATGGGATCATAGCGGGTGATGCCCTCGGCTACTTTCATGGAGCCGAGGGTGATGGCCAGGACCGATCCAAGGTTTATACGCCGCGACATTGCCGCCGCTCCAAAGGCCACCAGCATAAGGCCGCCGGACAAACGCACGTATGCATCCACCCTGCCTACGTTCTTAGTCAAATGCACTGCGCCCCCTTCCTTCGTTTGCATTAGTTTGCCCCGGGGACCGGACAACATGACCGGCCGCCTTTCATGTCTCTCCGCCCTTCGTTGACAAGGTGGAAGGGCACGGCTAGGATGAAAGGGGCGTCCCACTAGTTGGGCTTCCCACTATTTGGGTTTCCCATGTGGGCGTCCTACCCTGAACAGCGAGGTGTTACTCGCGTGCCGACCACAATGAAGGCGGTCCGGAAGCTCACCCCGGGCCCCGGGGCCAGCCTGGAGACGGTTCACGTACCCGCGCCCGGTCCGTTCGACGTACTCGTCAAGGTCAAGGCCACCAGCGTCTGCGGCACTGATTATCACATCTATTCCTGGGACCCCTGGTCCCAGGCTCGCATCCGCCCACCTTTGACGATGGGGCATGAGTTCGCCGGCGAGGTTGTCGCCATCGGCGGCCAGGTCACCACGCATGAGGTGGGCGATTTCGTGTCCGCTGAAACCCACATTGTCTGCGGCCACTGCCACCAGTGCCTGACAGGCCAGTACCACGTCTGCCAGAACACGCGCATTCTCGGCGTGGACACCGACGGCGCCTTTGCCGACTACCTGGCCCTGCCGGCCAGCAACGCCTGGAAGAACGACCCCGACCTGCCGGCCGACGTGGCCAGCATGCAGGAGCCGCTGGGCAACGCCGTACATACGGTTCTGTCGGTGCCCATTGCCGGCAACACCGTGGCCGTAACCGGTTGCGGCCCCATTGGCCTGATGGGCATCGCCGTCGCCAAGCTGGCGGGGGCCGCGGCGGTTTACGCCGTCGACGTCAACGCCTTTCGCCTCGACCTGGCTCGCCGCATGGGCGCCGATGAGATCATCGACGGCCGCCACGAGGACGTCGTCGCCGCCCTGCGCCGCTATTCCGGTGGCAGCGGGGTGGACGTGCTGCTGGAGTTCTCCGGAAACGCCACGGCCATCAACCAGGGCTTGAAGGCGATACGCCCTGGCGGCAAGGTGGCCATCCTAGGCCTCCCCAGCCGGCCGGTTGAGATCGATCTGGGCAATGATATCGTCATGAAGGGCGTGGAAGTGAAGGGCATCGCCGGCCGCCAGATGTACGACACCTGGTTCAAGGTCAAGGGCCTGCTGCGGGGCGGCCTGGACCTGCGCCCCCTGGTGACCCACCGCCTGCCCCTGGAAGCCTACAACGAGGCCATGGAGCTGATGCGCCAGGGCACCTGCGGCAAGGTGGTCCTGTACCCGCAGGGCGTGCCTCAGAGCTAGAGCGCTCGGGGTGCCGGGACCGGCCGCGGTCGCGGCCGGCCCACAGTTCCCCGATCCCACAATCCAATGGAGGAGGGTCTGCCGGTGGGCAAGGCACTCGGCTTTTTGGAAGCGGAACTGCAGTCCATCAGGGATCAGGGCTTGTACCGTCGGCTGCGCGAGGTGCAGTCCGCTCAGGGACCCCGGGCCGTTATCGACGGCCACGAGGTCATCAACCTCTCGTCCAACAACTACCTCGGTCTGGCCACCCACCCGCGTCTGAAGAAAGCGGCCATTGAGGCCACCGAAAAGTACGGCGCCGGCTCGGGGGCGGTGCGGACTATCGTTGGCACCATGAGCCTGCACAACGAGCTGGAGCGCCGCCTGGCCGAGTTCAAGCACGTGGAGGCGTCCGTGGTCTTCCAGTCCGGCTTCACCTGCAACTCCGGCGTCATCCCGGTGCTGGCGGGGGAAGGGGACGTCATCGTCTCCGACGAGCTCAACCACGCCTCCATCATCGACGGCGCCCGCCTTTCCAGGGCCAGGATCACCCGCTTCGCCCATGCCAGCATGGACGGCCTGAAGCGGGTGCTGGAGGAGGTCAAGGGGCAGTGCCGCCGCGTCCTGATTATCAGCGACGGCGTTTTTTCCATGGACGGCGACATCGCCAAGCTGCCCGACATCGTGGCTCTGGCCAAGCAGTACGGGGCCATCACCTACGTCGACGACGCCCACAGCTCCGGCGTGCTGGGCAAGAACGGCCGCGGCTCGGTCAACCACTTCGGCCTGGACGGCGAGGTGGACGTGCAGGTGGGCACCCTCTCCAAAGCCATGGGCGTGCTGGGGGGCTACGTAGCCTCCAGCCAGGCCCTGGTGGAGATGCTCTGGCACCGCGGCCGGCCGTTCCTCTTCTCCACCAGCCACCCGCCCGGGGTGGCCGCAGCCTGCATCGCCGCCATCGACGTAATGCTGGACGAACCCCAGCTGATCGACCGGCTCTGGGAGAACGCCCGTTACTTCAAGACCGGCCTCGGCGACCTCGGCTTCAACACCGGCCACTCGGAGACGCCCATCACTCCGGTCATCGTCGGCGAGGGCGCCCTGGCCATGGCCTTTTCCGACAAGCTCTTTGAGGCCGGCGTCTTTGCCCAGGGCATCGCCTTCCCCACCGTGGCCAAGGACAAGGCGCGGGTTCGCACCATCGTCACCGCCACCCACACGCGAAAGGATCTGGATGAGGCCCTTGAGATCTTCGGCCGCGTTGGCCGGGAGCTCGGGATCCTCAGAAAATAATGAGTGAAGTCAAGCCGCTCAGCATAGAGCCCGCCGCAGCCGGCCACAACCCTGCCAGCGGCGGCGACGACCGTCGCCTCACCATTCGCTTTTGTGAGACCAACCTGAAGGAGCAGGAGGCGGCGGTGCGGATCCGCCGCGCCCTGGAGGCCGCTCCAGAGAGCTTTGAGGCCCATGTCCGCGTGGTGACGGTACGCTGCGCCGACCGCTGCCGGGAGTGCGACACGGGGCCGATGGCGGTCGTCGGCCAGGCTGCCATTGCCCCGGCCACGCTCCGCCAGGTGGTGGAGGAAGTAACCCGCCGGGTGGGAGCCGGAGTGTAGTTTACCGTATAGAACCAAGCCTCCCAAAGCAACCTAAGCGCGGACAGTTGCCTAGTCCTGGGAGGAAACCACGTGACCACGCCTCAAGCCATCTACCTGACCGCGGTAATCGTTTACCTGTTCTTCTTCTTGCTCTTCGCCCGCTTCTTTTTGTGGAAGCGCTACGCCGACCAGCGCTATTGGAACCGCCGCCCCAAGCTGTCGCTGGCTCGCCTCACCACCCAGGCGGCGGAAGCGGGACGCGAACTTCCCTATATCTCCGTTCTGGTCCCGGCCCGCAACGAGGCCGATGTCATTGAGCGCACCGTCGATCACCTGTCCCGCCTGCAGTACCCCAAGAGCCGTTACGAGATTCTGGTGGTGTCGGACGAGAAGGAGGTACAGGCGGCGGAAGCTGCCCGTCCAAAACTGGTGTCGGCGGTTAACGACCACCTGGCCAAGGGCGTTCTCTGGCCCGCGCACCTGAACGGCCGCGGCGAGGAGCTGATGCTTGGCCTTCTGACGCGCCTGCTGCTGGACGAGTGGCCACGCCTGGAGGAGCCCTACGGCCGCTGGCTGTCCAGCGACGCCTTCGCCCAACTGCCGGAAAAGCGTCTGGAGGGACTGGTCCGTGAGACCGCCAAGCAACTGGTGCGGGGGCGCGGCAAGATCCGAACCGGGCGTGTATTCCGGGACATCCGCAAGGCCCTTCCCGATCCTCGGGAGGAGGTGGTGCAGCGGGTCTACCCGGTGCTCCTCAGCCTGGCCATGCCGGTGGTGATGGCCTTCACCAGTTATCGCAAAGACGCCTCCGGCCGCATGCTGGCCCGGATGGTCACCTACACCGCCCGGGCGCACCACTCCCTGACCCGCGAGATCCTCTTCAATCTCACGGAGGCGGTGTCGCACCGGGTGCTCGGCCGGGTGGCCAGGCTGCAGCGCCGCCGCTCCCTGGCCTTGATGCTGGACGACACGTACAGCGCCTGCTTCCCCACCACCCAGGACATCCTGGAGCGCAAGGCGGCCGAGTTTGCCGGCCGAACCGACGTGCCCCAGTTCAAGCACGTCGTCGTTCCCTATGATTTTGACGGGCGCCTCGGCGGCAACAACCTGGGCGTGGTGGTGCCCTCCACCAAGGGCCGGGCGCTCAACTACGCCCTCCGTTCCGTCGACGAGCGCAGCGAGATGTGCGGTTTTTACGACGCCGAGAGCCGGCCGGACCTGCGGGTCCTTCTTTATGTGGCCTCCCGCCGTATGGAGGATGGGGCCAAGGCGGCCATACTCCAAGGCCCGGTCTTTCAGGTCCGTAACTTCTACGAGATGCATCCCTTCTGCAAGATTGCCTCCCTGTACCAGGCCGTGGCCCATGACTGGTACCTGCCCGCCCTCTTCCGCCGCCTGCCGTTCGTCGGCGGCACCAACCTCTTCGTGGATACCAGGCTGCTCCACCGCATCGGCGGCTACGACCAGTCCTCGCTGACCGAGGACCTGGAGCTGGGCACCCGCGCCTATCTGCAGTGCGGGGCCTGGCCCGAGTACTTGCCCTACCCTTCCAGCGAGCAAACCCCGCCCAGCGTCACCGCCTTCTACCGGCAGCGGCTGCGGTGGGGGACCGGCCACCTGCAGGTCATGGACAAGATCCGCACCGACACCCAGTATGACTACAACAAGCGACTGCGACTGCTGCGCGAGTTGTTCCGCAAGGGGCAGGCGGAATGGGTGCTCTACCAGTTCGCCACCTTTGTGCCGCCGGCGGTCATGGTCCTCTACTGGAACGGCCTGGTCGACCCCCAGATCCTGCCGGAATGGGTCCGCTGGGGTCTGAACGTGCTCTCCCTCATCTACATCGGCTTCACCATTTACGCCTTCTTCCGCTACCTGGAGCACGTGGACCGGGCCGGCCAGCCCCGCGCCTTCTGGGGCCAGCTGGCCGTCGTGGGGCAGCTCTTCTTCCTGCCCCTGGCCGCCTTCGTCTTCCCTGTGCCCTACTCCAGTGCGCTGCTGCTGAAGGCAGTGGGCCTGCATCCCAAGACCTGGACGAAGACGCCGAGGACGAGGGAGTAATGCTGCCAACCCGCTCCGCCCGGTAAGTTGCCGCAAACCTTGGCATTTGCCGGGTTGACGGCCTTTCAGCATGGGGAGTATAATGCCTGGTGGTGAAGCGGCTGGTTCTCGTTCCAACCGATGCCATCGTCGGCTAACCTTTTACCCCGGGGCCACGGCCCTGGGCTTTGTGTGTGCAAGCCAAACCCATGCTGGAGGGACCCTCCATGACCCTAGCCCAGGGCATTTACTTGGGGCTGGTGGCAGTCTATCTGGTCTTATTCGTTCTCTTTCTCCGGCTCTTTGTCTGGAAGCACTACGCCTACCGCACCAGTTGGAGCCGGCGGCCGGCGCACCTGTCGCGTTCGCTGGTCGAAGGGATGACCGCCAAGGCCGGACGGGACCTGCCCCGATTCTCCATCTTTGTCCCAGCCCGCAACGAGGCCGCCGTCATCGAGCGCACCGTGGACCACCTGGCCAGACTGGACTACCCCAAGACTCACTACGAGATTATCATTGCCACGGATGAAAAGGAACGGATGGCCGCCGACGAGGACCAGGAAGCGGTGGTCGCCGACCTGACCGAGTTTTTGACGGCCGACGGCCAGGCTCCCCAGCCTGGCAGCCACGCTGACGTCGCTCTGTCGGCCTTGCTGGCTCGCCTGGCTCTCGATGAAGGTGCCCTGCCCCGCCGCTACGGCGCCAATCTGGTGTCCTTGAAGGCGGCTCGAGCCCTGCCGCCGGTTCAGCAGGGACAGGTCCTGGTGCGGCTCACCCAGGAACTGATCCGTTCCCGCGGCTGGGCTTCGTCGTCCAGGCTGCAACAGCATTTCGCCCGCGGCCTCGGCAATCACGCCCAGGAGGAGGTCCGTCGCCTCTTCCCCGTTTACCTGAGCCTGGCCATGCCCGTGGTCATGGCCCACGCCAAGCTGGTCCGGGACACCGACGAGCGCATGGTCTCGCGCCTGATCAGCAAGACGGCACGGGCTTCGCAGCCTCTTACCCAGAAGATCCTGCAGGCCATGACCGAGACCCTCAGCCACCGCATCCTCGACCGGTTGACCCGCCTGAGGAAGCAGGGTCTGCTGGCACCGGCCCTGGCCGCGGCCTATGAGGCCGCCTTTCCCACGACCCTGTCCATCGTCGAACGCAAGATTGGCGAGTGGGCGGAGGAGGGCGACAAGCCGGTCCTCAAGCACGCCGTTGTGCCCTACGACTTTGACGGCCTGCTGGACGGCGTACAGGTGGGCAAACCCGTGCCCTCCACCAAGGGGCGCGCTCTCAATTACGCCATCCGCCTGGCCGACCCAAGCAGCGAGATGCTCGGCTTCTATGATGCCGAAAGCCGCCCGGACCTGCGGGTGCTGCAGTACGTGGCCTACCGCCGGCTGCAGGAAGGCAACGCCGTTGGCATTCTGCAGGGTCCGGTCTTCCAGGTTCGCAACTTCTACCAGATGCAGCCCATCACCAAGGTCGCCGCGCTCTATCAGTCCATCTCCCACGACTGGGTGCTGCCCAGCGTCTTCAAGCGCCTGCCCTTCGTCGGCGGCACCAACCTCTTCGTCGACACCGCGCTGCTCTGCCAGATCGGCGGCTACGACCAGACCTGCCTGACCGAAGACGTGGAACTGGGCATTCGGGCCTATATGGAGGCGGGCGTCTGGCCGGAGTACCTGCCCTACCCCTCCAGCGAGCAGACGCCCACCACCCTGGCCGCCTTTTACCGCCAGCGCCTGCGCTGGGGCAGCGGTTACCTGCAGGTATTTGACAAGCTGCGTGACGAAACTAAGTATCCCGAGGAGATCAAACGGCCCCTGCTGCGGACCCTCTATCTGAAGGGGCAGGTGGAGTGGACCGTTTACCAGGCGGCGGCGTTCCTGCCCATCGTCATCTGGCTGCTATGGAGTCAGGGGCTGGTCGATCCAAGCATTTTGCCTCTGTCGCTCCGTGAGGTCATGAGCCTGGCCAGCGTCATCTACCTTGGATTTACCTTTTACGCATACTACCGCTATTCACCGCACGTCGACCCGGCGGCTGCGCCCTACCGGTGGCTGCGGCAGGTGGGGGCGCTGGCGCAACTCCTCCTGTTGCCCTTCAGCGCGTTCTTCCTGCCCGTGCCCTACTCCAGCGCCCTGCTGCTGAAGGCCGTGGGCAGAAGCCCCAGGGCCTGGGTCAAGACACCGCGAACGCAGGAGTAGGGAGGTGGCCCATGACCACGATCCTGGTGCTGCACGGCCCCAACCTGAACCTGCTGGGGCGCCGTGAACCCGAAGTGTACGGCACCACCACCTTGGAGGAGATCAACGCCTCGCTGCGGCAGCTGGCCGAGGCCGAAGGCCTGGAGCTGGAGACGCTGCAGTCCAACCATGAGGGCGACCTGATCGACACCCTCCACCGCAGCATGGGGCACGCCGCCGGCGTGATCATCAACCCCGGCGCTCTGGCCCACTACAGCCTGTCCCTGCGGGACGCCCTGGCGGCCCTGTCGGTGCCGGTGGTGGAGGTGCACCTGAGCAACGTCCAGGCCCGAGAGCCCTTCCGCCACCGGTCGGTGGTCGCCCCCGTGGTCACAGGCCAGATCAGCGGCCTGGGCCCGGTCGGCTACCGGCTGGCTCTGACGTATCTGGCGGAGCGATTGCGGCCCACATCAACGCCCAAGGAGGAGTTGGCTTGAACAAGCGGGTTTCAGCCTTGCGGGCCAGGCTGGCGGAGCAGGGTCTGCCCGGAATGCTGGTCATGAAGGATGCGAACCGGGTTTACCTGAGCGGTTTCACGGGCTCCTCCGGGGTTTTATTGATCACCTCCGGCGACGCGGTGCTGATCACCGACGGCCGCTACACCGAACAGGCCAAGGGCGAGGCTGCGGACTTCCGGGTGCTGACCCACACCGAGCCGATGCCGGCCGTGGCCAAGCAGGCGGCGGACGAGGCAGGCGTCACCAAACTGGCCTTTGAGAAGGACTACTTCACCGTCTCCCTCTACGAAAGCTGGAAGGAGAAGCTGGCCCCGGTCGAGTTGGTCGGGGTCGAGGGGCTGGTGGAGGGTCTCCGTCGCATCAAGGACGCCGGCGAGATCCAGCGCATGCGCAAGGCCCAGGAGATCACGGATGAGGCTTTCCGGCGCGTCCTGGACTTCATCCGCCCGGGCATCAGCGAGCGCGACGTGTCCCTGGAACTGGAGTTCACCATGAAGAAGCTGGGGGCCGGCGGGCTGGCGTTTGAAATCATTGCCGCCTCCGGGCCACGTTCAGCCCTGCCCCACGGTCAGGGGACCGAACGCGTCCTCCAGTCCGGCGACCTGCTGACCCTGGACTTCGGTTGCGAGTACCAGGGTTATTGCTCGGACATGACCCGCACGGTCTTGATCGGCGAGCCGGGCGACAAGCAGCGCGAGATCTACGAGCTGGTGCTGGAAGCCCAGAAAGCCGGCGTGGAGGCGGTGAGGCCGGGCGCCTCCGGTCGCGAGGTGGACCGGGTTTGCCGCGACATCATCGCTGCCAAGGGCTACGGCGAGGCCTTCAGCCACAGCACCGGCCACGGTGTCGGCCTGATGGTCCATGAGGGCCCCGGCCTCTCCACCCGCAGCGAGGACGCACTGGCGCCAGGCATGGTGGTGACCATCGAGCCCGGCGTCTACCTGCCAGGATGGGGTGGCGTGCGTATCGAGGACATGGTCCTGGTGACCGAAACCGGGCACGAGGTATTCGGCCAATCGCCCAAGGACCTGATCGTTCTGTAGCATCACACGTCGCATGACTTTCAGGCCTGGGGCGAGACTATGCCTGGGCACATCATCAGGGGGTATCCAATCCGTGATTTCCGTCAACGACATCCGCCCCGGCACCACGGTGGAGATGGAAGGCGGTGTCTGGGTCGTGCTGGAGTTCCTGCACGTCAAGCCCGGCAAGGGCGCAGCCTTCGTCCGCACCAAGCTGAAGAACCTGCAGACTGGGCAGGTGCAGGAGCGCACCTTCCGTGCCGGCGAGAAGATCGGCCAGGCCCGGGTGGAACGCCGCGAGATGCAGTACTTGTATGAAAGCGGCGACCAGTACAGCTTCATGGACACCGAGACCTACGATCAGATGTCGCTCACCGGGGACCAGATTGGCGACGGCAGGAACTTCTTGCTCGAGAACATGATGTGCTATATCACCTTCCACCAGGGCAAGAGCATCGGCGTTGAGCTCCCCAACACGGTGGAACTGACCGTCACCGAAACCGACCCCGGCCTGCGCGGCGATACTGCCACCGGTGGCACCAAGCCGGCCAAGCTGGAGACCGGGTTCGTGGTGGCTGTGCCTTTGTTCATTAACATTGGGGACAAGCTCAAGATTGACACCCGCAGTGGCGCCTACATCTCTCGCGCCTAGGCCTGGCTGGATAGGCCCGGCGAAACGAGGGAAGGCTGTTGCCGCAGGAGGGATGTCACGATGTCCGAGATGAACCTGAGGCAGAAGGTCGCCTACCTGCAGGGGCTGGCCGAGGGTCTGCAGCTGGATCCTCAGAACAAGGAAGGGCGGATCCTGGGCGAGGTCATTGGCCTCCTTTCGGAGATGAGCGAGGCTCTGTACGACCTGAAGGGCGCCCATGACGAGTTGGAGAGCTACATGGAAGAGATGGACCAGGACCTCTCCGTGGTCGAAGAGGACCTCTACGGCGAGGAGGGCGACGACGGGGATGAGGATGAGAATGAGGAGCCGGACCTGGAAGCGGTGGAAGTGAAGTGCCCCAACTGCGGCACGGTGCTGCACCTGGAGCGCCGCGACGGCGATGCCGACGACACCCTGGACCTGATCTGTCCCAACTGCGGCGAGATGATCTACGACAACGACGACGACTTGGTCTACAGCGAAGACGGGGACGGAGAGTCCTCGGAGGGCCCGGGCCGGGCTGCTGGGCGCCCCCACGACCAGCACCAACACACCCCCGAGTCCGACCTCAGCTGACCCCTCCCAGTTGCCGCGTTACGCGCCAGGCCTGGCCACGTCCAGGCCTGGTTTTCTTTTTCTGTATGTGGGCTGCCAGCCTGCGGCGGCTGCATCCCGCCTTCTGGGCGGACGACCTGCATAACATGGGGACAGGCGCAATATGTATGGTTCAAGGGGTGGGACAGGTGACGGCATGGGGCGAGGTCTGGTCGGCGTTTCCGGATGCCCTGGCCGAGCGCCTGGAGCAGGCGGCAAAACAGTTCCCGATGCACGTGGAGGAGGTCCGGCTGCGTCAGGGCCGGCCTCTCATGCTGGTGGGCGGCGGCCGTGACCTGGCGGTGACACCGTCCGGGCAGTTGACCCGGGACCTGGCCGAGGCCTACCGGCCGGTGGCGGAGGACCTGCAGCGAACCGTCCAGCTTATGGCCCAAAACTCGCTCTATGCTTGGGAAGACGAGATTCGCCAGGGATTCCTGACCCTCCCCGGCGGGCACCGGGCCGGACTGGTGGGCCGGGCTGTGCTTGAGCAGGGGCAGGTACGCACCTTAAAGCAGATCAGCGGCATCTCCCTGCGCCTGGCGCGGGAGGTCCGGGGGGCGGCAGACGGGCTGCTGCAGAGGCTGGCCGAGATCCGCCGGGGCAAGCGCCCTCTCAACCTGCTGCTCTTCTCGCCGCCCCAGGCGGGCAAGACCACCCTCCTGCGCGACCTGATTCGCCAGCTTTCCGCCGGCGTGCCGCGCCTGGGCTGGCCGGGCCTTAAGGTCGGGCTGGTGGACGAGCGTTCCGAACTGGCCGCCACCTACGGCGGTGTACCACAACTGGACGTGGGGCCGCGCACCGACGTGCTCGACGCCTGCCCCAAGGCAGAAGGGCTGATGATGCTGATCCGGTCCATGTCGCCGGAACTGGTGGCCACGGATGAGATCGGCCGGCCGGAGGACGCCCGGGCCATTCAGGAAGCCCTGGGGGCGGGGGTGACGGTGGCGGCCACGGCCCACGGCGGCACCCTGGAGGACCTGGAACGGCGCCCCGCCCTGCGCGAGTTGATCACCGCCGGGGCCTTCGACGTGGCGGTCGGGCTGGGACGCAGTCATGGTCCGGGGACCGTGGAAGGCATCTGGGATTTACGGGGGGGGGCGTCGCTCCTTGATCTGGCTGAAGCTCCTGGGCAGTGCCCTGGTGCTGCTCTCCAGCGGTTACCTGGGGCTGCAGATGGCCTCCGCCTATAGGCGCCGGCCGAGGGAACTGGCGGCCCTGCGGAGTGGTCTGCAGCTTCTGGAAACGGAGATCGTCTACGGCGCCACGCCCCTGCCGGCAGCACTCAGGCAGGTGGCGGCCGGTCTGGACGGCACTGCGGGCGAACTCTTTCAAAAGGCAGGGCAGACCCTGTCCCGGGGTCGCGGCATCACCGGTGGCGAGGGCTGGTCCCGCGCCCTGGGGGAGGTCTACCCGTACTCTGCCCTGACTCCGGAGGACCTGGGGGCTTTGCGGTTGCTGGGGGTGAGCCTGGGCGCCTCGGATCGGGCCGATCAGGTCAAGCATCTGGCGCTCTGCCGTGAACGCCTGGCCCATCTGGAGGAGCAGGCCAAGGACCGAGACCGCCGCTACAGCCGGGTATGGAGCTACGCCGGCTTCCTGACGGGTCTCCTGGTGGTTCTGGTGCTGATCTAGTCGCTTCATGTGGAGGAAGAGCCGTGCTGGACGTTGACCTGATTTTCAAGGTGGCGGGCATCGGCATCGTGGTGACCATCCTGTATACCGTGCTCAAGCAGGCGGGCAAGGAGGAGCACAGCTACCTGGTCGCTCTGGTGGGCGTGGTGGTGGTTCTGATGCTGGTGGTGCGGGTGGTCTCCGATCTGTTCGAGACGGTCAAGACAGTGTTCCGCCTGTAATCCGGAGGCGCGCATGGAAATCGTAAAGATCGTGGGCCTGGGCCTGGTCGCCGGGACCCTGGCCATCCTGCTGCGGCAGCACCGCCCGGCCATCGCCACCCTGCTGTCGCTGGCGGCGGGCGCCCTGATCCTCCTTCTGGTCATGGACCGTATCGCCGGCATCACCGACGTTCTGCAGGACCTGGCTCTCCGCGCCAACGTAGACGGGCTCTATCTGGGGATTGTGCTCAAGGTGATCGGCGTCGCCTTCCTCACCGAGTTCGGGGCGCAGGTGCTGCGCGACGCCGGCGAGTCGTCCATCGCCTCCAAAGTGGAGCTTGCCGGCAAGATCATCATCGTTGTCCTGGCCATTCCAATTATCGCCGCCATTTTGCAGACCCTGAGCAGCATGCTGGGCTAGGGGGTGCGGTCCGTGGGCTCAAAACGATGGCTGCGAACCATAGCCCTGGCCGGTGGGCTGGCCGCCCTGCTCTGCACGTTCGCCCTGCAGTCCGTGTTCGCCGCCCCGGCCCTGGCCGAGGGAGGGCCCCCGCCAAACTCGGGCGCCCCGGCTGGACAGGTCGAGCCGTCGGGACTGGATACCCGCGACATTGACGAGTTGCTTCACCAGGCCCAAACCGGGTTGGCCGGCTACACCCCGGAGGTGAGCGTGAGGAGTGTGCTGGGCGCCCTCATCTCGGGCAAGGGCTTTGACTGGCGGGGCCTGCTGCGCGGCCTGCTACGCTACCTCTTCGCCGAGACCGTCGCCAGCACCGGCCTGCTCGGCAAGCTGGTGGCCCTGGCGGTGCTGGCCGCCGTGCTGCACAACGTGCAGGGGGCCTTCGGCGGCGGAGCGGCGAGCAAGGTGGCAGCCATGGTCACCTACCTGGCCACGGCCACCCTGGCCCTCAGCAGCTTCGCCCTGGCCTTCGGCACCGCCCGGGCGGTCGTGGACCGCCTGGTGAGTTTCATGCAGGCTCTGCTGCCTACGCTGCTGGCCCTGCTGGCGGCCAACGGCGGCATCGTCACCGTGCCGCTGATGCACCCGGTCATGGTGGCGGCCATCAACATCGCCAGCGTCCTGGTGCGGGACGTGGTGCTGCCCCTCATCCTGGTGTCGGCCCTGCTGGAGCTGGTCTCCAGCTTCTCCTCCAGCTACAAGCTCAGCGGTGTGGTTGCCCTGCTGCGCTACGGCACGGTGACCGCCCTGTCCCTGGCGATGGTCCTGGTGCTGGGGGTCTCCGGGGCGCTCAAGGCCTCGGGCCCCGTCGCCGACGGGGTCGCTCTGCGGGCCGGAAAATTCGCCGCCACCACCTTCATCCCGGTGATCGGCAAGATGTTCTCGGATGCCGCCGAGCTGGTCTGGGGTTCCTCCAGCGTCCTGATGTCGGCGGTGGGCCTGGCAGGAGCGGTGGGCGTGGTGGTACTGGTGAGCTTCCCGCTGGTGAAGCTGGCGGCCATCATCCTCACCTACCGCCTGGCCGGCGCCGTGATCCAGCCGGTCAGCGATCCCGAGGTGGTGAGCCTGCTGAACGGCGTGGCCAATGCCGTGGCCTTTGCCTTCGTTGCGGTTGCCGCTGTGGCTCTGCTGTTCTTCGTTGGCATCACCATGCTGATGGGCGCCGGGAACGCCCTGCTGGGCCTGCGCCAGCTTTAAGGGGCGGCCGTCTGAGCCGGGTCACCGTCGTCGCGCCGCTCCAGGGGGGGACCGCCGTGCAGTCGCTGCTGGAATGGGCCGGAACCGTGGCCGGCATCGTGGTCTTCGCCGGGCTGCTGGAGATGCTGGTGCCCTCGAATGCGATGAAGCGATACGTGCAGCTGACCATGGGCTTGTTGGTGCTGCTGACCCTGCTGGGCCCGGTCCTGGGGGTGCTGCAGCGGACCCGCGACCTGGGCTGGGAGACGGAGGCGGCCTGGGCCTCGAACTCGCTTTCTCTGGACTCGGTGCTGGCCAAGGCCGGCCAGATCCGGCAGGGCAACCGGGAGAGGCAGCTCCAGGTCTACCGCACCTCCCTGGAGCAGGCGGCGCTTCACAGTGCCACCCCGGCCCTAAGAGGGCGGGCCGCAGCGGCGCAGGTGTTCCTGGGGGAGTCCCCGCCGGAGGGCGGGCCGCCCCCGGTGAAGCGGATCGTCCTGATCCTTGACCCAAAGCCGCGCTCCCCATCAGAGGGGGGTGCCCCACCGGAGGCGGAAACTGCGCCCGTCCCGAGTTCCGGCGGCGCCATGGCACCGGTGGAACCGGTCAGCCCGGTGGAGGTCAACCTAACGGGAGAGACGCCAACCACCGCTTCGCCGGCAGGGAACGGGCAGAGCACGGCCCTGGACCCACAGACCCTCGCCGCCGTGCGGAGGGCTGTCGCCGAGGGCCTGGGCCTGGACCCCACCCAGATCGAGGTCCGCGGCAAGTCTTATGAGGAATGAGGTGTTCGCCCATGTCCGAGTCCCAGGGCAAGCGCGACCTGGCCACCACCCTGGCCGAAACCCTCCATCTGAAGGAATCCCAGGCCCGCCTGCTGCGGCAGGTGATGGTCGCCGGCCTGCTCGGCACCCTGCTCATCCTGGTCTACAACGTTTTCGTCGCACCCCCCGGCCAGAGTGTCGACCGTGTGCCGGTGGGGGCAACGCCGGTCACCACGCCGCCGCCCACCGGCGACAGCCTCACCCTGGTCCAGGCCGACCTCTCCCGCCAGCTTTCCGAGCGTCTCTCTCAGGTGGCAGGGGCGGGGCGGGTGGAGGTCACCCTGACCTTGGCGAGCAGCGAGGAGAAGATCTACGGGCAGAACACGGTCAAGACCAGCCGCCAGATCACCGAGCGCGATACCGCCGGGGCCGCCCGCACCACAACGGAGACCACGGAGAATGCCCAGGCGGTCATGGGCCGCTCCTACTCCCAGTCCAGCGGCGACGCGCCGTCCGTGACCAGGATCGTGGCGCCCCGGGTGAAGGGCGTGATGGTCGTGGCGGACGGAGCCAGTTCCGCCGTGGTCACCGCCCAACTCACCGCGGCCGTGCAGGCCCTCTTGGACGTGCCCATCAACCGCATCATCGTTCTGCCCAGGGAAGGGGGAGCCCGGCCGTGAAGATCAACATCCGCCTCCAGTCGGTGCTGCGGGTGACGCTTCTGATCGTGGTGATAGGCAGCCTCTTCTGGTACATCTCCAAGAAGCGGGCGGAGTGGGAGCAGACCACCCGGCCGCTGCGGAACACCGACAACGCCACGGCCGTCATGGCCCCGATCGCCCCTGCCACCAGGCAGCCTGCCCCGGCCCTCTCCCCGTCCCAGGACGGTGAGGGTTTCGCCCTGGCCCGCCTGGAGCGTGACCGGGTGCTGGCGACCCAAGAGGAGAACCTGCGCGACCTGGCTTCCGACGCTTCCCTGCCCGAGGCCAGCCGCCGGGACGCTGCCGCCAAGCTCACCGCCCTGGCAGAGAGGCGGGCCAAGGAGGCGGAGCTGGAGCAGCTGCTGCGCCAGAAGGGCTTCGCCGACGCGCTGGTCACGCTTGGCGAAGCCAACGGCCGCGTCCTGCTGCGCAGCCAGGCGGCCCTGACGCGGCAGCAGTTGGCCCAGATTGCTGACGCCGCCCGACAGGCGGCCGGGCTCAAGCCCTGGCAGCTCTCGGTGCTGACCCGACCGTAGGTGGAGCCGGTTCGGGGCAGAGGCCCACTGCCAAACGGCCCGGCGTTCAGCCGGGCCAAACCCGCGTCAAACCGCCAACTTGAAGAATCAGGCAGCGGTGGTGTATAATAGCGTGGCGAGAATTCCGGGAGGTGTGACTCCTTGGAGCACCAAGACGGGGCGGACCGCTTTTCCCCGGATGAGAGTGGCAACATTAAGATCGCCGACGAAGTGGTCGGCGTTATCGCCGGAATCGCCGCGACCGAGGTCGAGGGCGTCGCCGGCATGTCCGGCAGCATCGCTTCCGGCATCACCGAGATCCTGGGCAAGAAGAATTTCAGCAAAGGGGTCAAGGTGGAGGTGGGGGGAAACTCAGACC
>JAMDAP010000125.1 GCA_023484675.1 Bacillota bacterium | reverse complement strand
GGGGAACCCCTACTTTCACCGTATAGTTGAGCAGCTTGTCCGTTCCCCGTGCCAAAATGCGCTTGGCCTCATCGGCCGTGCGGATCTGCTCGGGGGGCGTCCGCGTCTCGGAGAAAGTCACCTGCTCCTTGATGGAAACCTGTTTCACCGTGGTCTGGCTGTCCAGCCCCCGGCGGTACTCCGCTTCAATGGCCTGCAGCACGGCCTCCGCCGCCGATCGGTCGGCAACTGCCACCACCGGCCGGCCGGCTACAGCAATCGTTACCGCGGCCACCGACCGGGCTGCGGCGTCCCCGCCCGCCTGTCCGCCCGCTGCAGCCGCAGCCGAGGCATCGTCAGACGGACCGGAGGCATAGGCGTACCGGCTGGCGGCGTAGTAGCGCCAGGCCATGGCAAGGGCTGTGAGCGCCAGGATGGCGCCCACCAGGAACAGCCGCCGGGCGGGGAATCTGTGAGACTGCCACATCGGGAGTCCCTCCCGAGGAAAGGTGGATGAAATAATTTCTCCATTCGGGGGTCGTTTCCTGCCTTTCCAACAACCCCTCTTTCTAAAAAGGTTGCTGGCGAAAGTAGGGGTTCCCCGTCCGCCCCGGTTTTATGCAAACTGCCCTTGCTGACGAGTCGGCAGCGGGTCTGCGCCCGGGCCCGGCGGCGGTGACGCCTAGCTGACCCTCATGTCGTGGAAGACCTCCCGGGCCGCCTCCAATGTCGCGTCAAGGTCAGAGCGGCGGTGGGCGATGGACAGGAACCAGGCTTCAAAGCGTGACGGCGCCAGATGGACGCCGCGATCCAGAAGACCCCGAAACATGCGGGCAAAGAGCTGCGGGTCGGCGGTTTGCGCCGCGGTGTAATTGCGAACCGGAATATCGGTGAAGAACAGCGTGAACCCGGAGCCCCAGCGGTTGAGTTGCACCGTGTGGCCCGCCTCCCGGGCCAGGCTCAGGACGCCATCGGCCAGGTACCGGGACATCTCCTCCAACCCCTCGTAGGTCCCCGGCCGCTTCAGGATCTCCAGGGCCTTGAGGCCGGCTGAAACCGACAAGGGATTGCCGGCCAGGGTGCCGGCCTGGTAGGTGGACCCCTTGGGAGCCATCAGGTCCATCAGGTCTCTGCGCCCGCCGTAGGCGCCCAGGGCCAGCCCCCCGCCGATGATCTTGCCGAGGCAGGTCAGGTCAGGCTTCTGGCCCAGGAGGTCCTGCGCCCCGCCGTAGGTGAACCGGAAGCCGGTGATCACTTCGTCGTAGATCACCAGAGCGCCGGCGCCATGGACCAGCCGGGTCACTCCGTCCAGATAGCCCGGTTCAGGCGCCACAATGCCCATGTTGCCGACGATGGGCTCCACCAGAACGGCCGCCACCTCGCTCCCCCACCGGTCGAGGGCCGCCTCCAGCGCCTCCAGGTCGTTGAAGGGGAGGCTGATGACGTCGGCCGCCACGTGCTTCGGCACGCCGGCGCTGTCGGCAATGCCCAGGGTGGAAGGGCCCGAGCCCGCCTTGACCAGAGCGATGTCGGAGTGGCCGTGGTAACAGCCTTCAAACTTGATGACCCGGTCGCGCCCCGTCGCCGCCCGCGCCAGGCGCACGGCGGTCATCACCGCCTCCGTGCCGGAGTTGACAAAGCGCACCCGCTCCATGCCGGGCATCGCCTGGCGAATGCGCTCCGCCAGCTCAACCTCCAGCCCGGTGGGGACCCCGTAAAGCGTGCCCCGGGGCGCGGCCTGGGCGATGGCCGCGGTCATCTCCGGATGGGCGTGGCCAAGGATCAGCGGCCCGTACGCCCCGAGGTAATCGATGTAGCGGTTGCCGTCCACGTCCCAGAGGTAGGCTCCCTGGCCCCGTTCTGCAAACACCGGCGCTCCCCCGCCTACCGCTTTGAAGGAACGGGCCGGGCTGTTTACGCCTCCGACGATAACTTCCAGTGCCTTCTGATAGAGTTGCTCTGACCTGCGATAACGCTCTTGCGACAACCTTGAGACCTCCTCTTCTTCCGGGCAGGGCAAGGCCTCCGGTCAGATGTAGGGCCCGCCGGAGGCCAAGCTTTCCTGCTGCAGCCGGTGGTATGTATTCGGCACGGGGCGCGGCCTGTCCTGCGGAGTCCCCCGGTCCTTACCGGAAGCACGCTACACTTTCCATTACCTGCGGCCAAAGGAAAGGTTTACAGATATCCTCGGCGTGGTATAATAGGGTCCGCCAACTTTGATTTAAAAGGCAGGTTGTTGCGTTTGGAGGACCAAAAGGCTGGCCCGCCCGGCGCCAGGGCGCCGCGGCTGGCCACTTTGTCCATAGGCTTGGCGGCGATCGCCCTGGTGGCAGCCACGGCCTTCGGCATGCTTTCTCGTTCTGAAACGGCTGGCAAGCGATCCGCTGAGGCCGGCCCAGCCGCCGATTCAGTTGCGAATGCGCCGGAGTTGATGAGCCGGCACACGCTGCTCGCCGCTCAAACTGAAGGCGGCCTGTCCGCCCCCGTCCCCACGGAGCAGACGCCCTTGCCATCGGGCTTGATGATGTACCGCGTGCAGGAGGGCGACAACCTGTGGGACATCGCCCGGCGGTACGGCTCTTCGGTGGAGCAGATCGCGGCCTCCAACGGCCTGGGGAGCGGCGATCTGATTGGTCCCGGCAAGGATCTGCTGGTCCCTCTGGTGGCAGGGTTCGCTTACCATGTCAAGGAGGGTGACACCCTCTCCGGCTTGGCCCTTCGTTTCAGCATCAGCGCCGACGCCATTCAAAACGCCAACAGCCTTGAGGCTTCGCAAGCCCTTCAACCGGCGATGGTACTCCTTCTGCCTGGCGCCAAGCCTCCCTCCCTGGATCGGGTCCGTACCGCCTCCACCTCCCGGTCGCTGGCCGGAGGCCGCACCAGTACTTCCTGGAATTGGCCCGTCCGTGGCCCCGTGACCTCCAAGTTCGGTCCGCGCTGGGGGAGCTTTCATGAGGGGATCGACATCGCCGTGGCACAGGGCACGCCCGTCGGCGCCAGCCGCAGCGGCCGGGTCTCCCTGGCGGGCTGGGACGGAGGCTATGGCAAGGCCGTCATCATCAACCACGGTGACGGCACCAGCAGCCTTTACGCCCATCTGTCCGAGATCAACGTGAACATCGGCGAATCAGTGGACCAGGGGGAGCGGATCGGCCTATCCGGTTCCACCGGCGACTCCACCGGCCCCCACCTGCACTTCGAGGTGCGGGTGGGCGGCACGCAGAAGAACCCCCTCTCCTACTTGCCCTGACACCTCGCCCCTGACTTCTTCCGCCGATAGCATCAAGAGAGCGCCGGACGATGCCGTCCGGCGCTTCTCCTTTCCTGCCTGCAAGTTGTCTTGCCTGGGCCTCAGTCGCCGGCCACCAGGGCCTGGATCTGCCACTTGCCGTCGTCCGTCTTGCCGACGCCCAGGCGGGCCTCCAGCGGGTGGCGTACGAACTTGTCCAGGATGTAGCCCTTGCGCCCGTCGGCCAGGACCACCGGCACCCAGCCATAACGTTTGCCGTCCACCTCTACCTCCGGTCCGACCGGCTGTGAGCCGCCCTCAACCTTCACCACGGTGTAACTCAGCCGCGCCAGAACGGTGCCTTGGGGGTCAGGAGACTCACGGACGGCGACTCCGTCCCCGATGACGGCCAGGTATTCGAACTGGTCGTACCCCTCTGGAAAGTGAACGAAGAAGTTCGGCGCGAAATAGAGCCGGTCATTTATGAAGGCTCCGCCCAGAGACAGGATCTCGTCCAGAACGGGCCACAAGGGCGAGTCGGCCGGGTTGGTGTCCAACTGCGCCTGCTTGATGAACCCCTGCTTGCCGTTATCGATGCCGAAGGTGTACGTGATGTTGTCCGACATCATGGCCAGCAGGCGATCCTTGTCCCTGGCCGCCACGGCCTCACGAAGGGACTTCATAAAGACCGCCAGTTCCGGATCTCGTGACGACTCGTCCTCGAGGCTGATCCGGGGGCCGGCGGAAGCCGACGGCGCGGACGGCTGAGGGTCGGGCTGCGGAATGGGCGGATTCTGGCGGGCGCCCGGGGACGCCGGCTCCGGTTGCGATGGGCCCGAACCCGCCGCCGGATTCGCGGGGGCCGGCTGCTGCCCCGCTTTCGATGAACAGGCCGCTCCCGTCAGGGCCAGCCCGAGGACAACCGTCAAGAGTACTGCTTTATGGCTCCGTTGCAGCTGAACCACCTCTTTCTGCGCCTAAAGACGCAGTCGAGGCGTCAAGGTTTCGGCCGGCCGTGAAACGCCCCCACCAGGCTGAGGAACGCCTCGCGGCCGGCGCCGCCTACCAGGACAACGGACTGGTGTTCTGCACGCACGTCGGGACACCCCTGAGTGCCACGAACCTGGTCAGGCGGGACTTCCACAGGCTCCTGGAGAGCGCCGGCCTGCCGCCCATCCGCTTCCACGACCTTCGGCACACCAGCGCCAGCCTGCTGATCTCGCAGGGGGTTCATCTGAAGGTCATCCGGGCCCGGCTCGGGCATTCGTCCGTCCAGGTGACTGGCGACGTCTACGCGCATCTGCTGCCCGATATGGGGCGGGATGCGGCCGCCAAACTAGGGGACCTTCTGCTCGGTACTTTGGTGAAGAAGGAGAGGCGGCCGGGTTAAGGACTGCCGGCTTCCTTGATGGCCTGAAAGAAGTGAGGCCCTCGCTAACGCGAGGGTCTCTTTTCCGCCACGAGGAGAGCCACGAGATCGACAACGTCAGCGACTATGGTTTCGAGGGGCGTAAAGTGAGTCCACCGGAATTGCACAGGATGGTCGTTCACTTCCCGGAGGTATAGCTCCAATCGCTGCACCAGTTCTGCCTTCGAGGCAACTTGGATGTGTCGGAGCACCTGGTGGGTCATCTTGGCAAAGAACACCTCAATCAGGTTCAGCCAGGAGCCGTGAAGCGGCGTGAAGACGAACTCGAACCAGTTCGGAACCGTGGCCAGGTAAGCCCGGGTTTCCTTGGAGGTATGGGCCGAATGATTGTCCAGGATTACTTGGATACGCACGTTCTCAGGGTATTTGGCGTCCAGCGTCTGCAGAAACTCGACGAATTCATGGTTCCGATGCCGGTCCCGGACCAGCCCAATGACCTCGCCCGTGGCCAGATCAAGCCCGGCCAATAGGCTCACAGTGCCGTGCCGGGGGACTACCCCTGCTTCGCAAAGACGGTCTTCCTGGGGCGGACTATGAGCCATGCTATGGCTCCGAAGAGGTTCAGCGTTCCGCCGAATCCACCCCACCAGAACCCATTCCAGCCGCGAGCTTTAGCGTCGCGATAGATCCAGCTCCCTATCCAGTACATAAGTCCAAAGATGGCGGCGAAATCCAACAAGTACCCGAGTATATCGGCAAGGTCACCGGTGGCGAGACTGACTACCCCAAACAGCAGCCCCACAACAACAAGAAACTGGAAGCCAGTGGCCACCTGGCTACGTTCGGGGTACTGCTTCTTGGCCAGCGTTGACCACAGCGCCACAATGGCTAAAACGGCTGTACCTTGGCTCTGAGTCATGGGTCCCTTCCCCCCGTTCCTCGTATTACCCCTGTTTTCTCGCAGGCGGACTCTTACGGGTAGTGTCGTTCAATTTCTTGGTCAAGGGAAGCCTTCGCAGTCTCAAACCGTTCGCGCTGACCTCCAAGCATCCCCGCACGAAGAGGGGGCCACTCGGCGCCAAGGCTGGCGTACTCTCTGCCGACTACTGCCATGACGGTACGATCAGGCTCGTCCTCCCGGTTCCGCCAGCTGAACCTGCCCAAAAGTAAGTACGGAGTCGTCAGGCCCAACTGACGCCCCTGGTCGTTGGCCGTAAGGGCGGCAAGGTACTCCATGCGGTCAAACTCGTCTGTGTATTCCTGCTCCTGGGGCAGGAACTCTAGGAATTCGGGCCGGAAGAGACGGTACAGACGGTCGCTAATTCTCGTCCTCGCTGTGTTCAAAGGGTCGTGGCGCAAAGCGCGGATCATCGCGGGATAAGCGCGGAGTACCAACGGGTACCTCCGGTTCGGCCCGTACAGTAGCGGCTGAACCAATAGTTCTTGGAAGGTGCCGTATTTCCGTGCAGCAATAGCGGCGAGTCCGCCAGCATAAGCCAACACAAGTGCGGGATAACGATCGATGTCCGGCGACCCGCCCGCAGATGAGTTAAGTAGCCGCTCCAGCGCCTTTCGCCACAGGGGGTGATGCGATTCATCTCCCCAGTAACAGCCATTGACGAAAAGGGGAACTAGAACCGCTAGAAGCCTGTCATAGGCGTCCAAACGTTGGTGAATCTCTCCCGGCGACTCGGTCGGCAGGGTCTCAGCGGCACTGGCCCGCACGAAGCTCTCGACCTCTCTCCAGACCAGATCGTGGAGGTCGATCCGGGAGTGAGCGTCCACGATGTACTTTTTCAACCTAGCCACCGCGACCTCGCGGGTCAGCGGCATGGGCTCAGCCACGGTTCTCAGTGCCGATACCTGCTCCTGAACATCCGCAAGGAAAGCGTCAGCACTTTCGATGGGGAATTCGATTGCATCCCTTTGGGCGATCAGGCGACGGGCCTCCTCAGTGGTTTCTCCCCGAGCGGCCCAGAACGTTGTGTAGCGCCTGCTCCTGGACCGCATAATTGCCCCATAAAGAGCGGTGTCCCACGTTGCAGACCAGCCGACTACGACAAGGCCAAAGTCATCAAAAATCCGGTCTAGAAGAGCGTTAGTAGCCTCGTCATATTCACTTAGCTCAGTTGCTGTGTTCCGTATCCCGGGATCTCTGTAGTCCCCGTTAACCTTTACGACGAAGTTCCCCTGATGAACGAGTGGTGTCATGCCTGCGATTTCGCCCGGTGTGCTTACGACTCGGTAACTTGCCCCTACCGCGTCAAGCGCCTGCTCGAACAGGCCGTCGAAATTCGTGGTGACGATGACCCGTAAGTAGCCGAGTCTCACCAGCTCGGCGGCGGACAAATGAGCCCGAGTCGGGACTTTCCTCCCAGCTACGCGATCCTCATCTGTGGGTTCGAAATAGCTTCTGAGAAGTTGCTGCCGTTCCTCGGGGGTCGGAGCTACAGCCTCAAGTAACTGTGAGTATTCCGGTTGGGCGCCGCCGTGGTGTTCGCGATACCATTCAGCAGGGTCGCCGCCACACTCAGTCCCTTCCAACCTAGCGAGTCGCCTGATAAGGTCTTCGACAATCCCCCAACCAGTCAGAATACCTGCTGCGCGTGAGACGCCTGATCCGGCGAGTAACGCGTACCTCCCCGGCCCCGCGTGTAGCGCTATAGCGAGGATGTGCTGCCGATCGATCATGCGCATTCCCCCCAAGAGAATTGGCCCTCGCCTAAGGCCTCTTAAAAAGCGCCGGGCCTAATAAGGCCCGGCGACTTGTTCGGCATAGTTGTCGTGTCGGAAAGTGGCACACAGCCGGCACACTTTTCGGCTTCGTCTGGTGGTGTGAAGGGCAGGAACCCTTGAAAAGAGTGGAGCCGGCGGTGGGAATCGAACCCACGACCTGCTCATTACGAGTGAGCTGCTCTACCTCTGAGCTACGCCGGCGCAAATACAATCTCCATGTTAGCATAGGAACACGCGTCATTCAAGGGAAAAATGGCACAGCAAGGGGAGCCCAAAGGCTCCCCTCCTGCACCGCAAACAGGTGCCCAGTCACGATCTTGCCGCTGCCGCGGCGAGCCTCACATTGCACCCCCGGGCGGCGCGGCCACTGGGCAGGGGATGTACAGAACCTGGCCGACGTTGATCAGGTCCGGGTCTTGGATGCAGTTGGCGCCGGTAATGGCCGCCGTGGTGGTCTTAAACTTCTGGGCAATGACGAACAGTGTGTCCCCGGGTTGGACCACGTAGGGAATCAGACGCATCATCGGCCGCTGCCCGCCCATGTGGAAAGGCGCGCCGGACGGAACCATGGGCCATGTCATCGTTGGATTGCACCTCCCTTCTGCACTACTGCAGATTATGCAAAGTGGCAGTGGTCGGTGCTTATGGCAAGTCGGCTAGGCTCGGGCAAAAACAAAGGCCGCCTCAGATGGGCGGCCGGCTGAACAGATTGGAGCGGGTGAAGGGAATCGAACCCTCGCCTAAAGCTTGGGAAGCTTTCGTTCTGCCATTGAACTACACCCGCGGAACAGCGCATGGCTAATTATAAGGGATGGTCTGACGATTTGCAAGGTGGCGGTCAGGCCGCGTTCTACGGCGACTGGCGCCGGGCGCGAAATCAAACCTTGCCGATAATCCAGTGGGAAAAGGGCAGCCGCTCAGCGAGGCGGGTAAAGACGTATGAACCCGCCAGGACGACCAAAAAGGTTACCACAAACAGAAGCGCCGGGCCGATGGGCAGCTTGACCTTCATCAGCAAGTAAGTCCAGGCGGTGAGAACCAGCGGGTGCACCAGGTAGATGCCGAAGGACAGACGCGCCAGATCCAAGGTGACGGGTCTCACCAGGCTGGTGCGCAAACGGGTGCTTTCCTCCACCGTCCCTTCCGCTCCCAGGAGCCATGGGGCGGCCGCCAGCATCGCTGCGATTGCAGCAAGGGAATAGCCGTAGGCAAGGGGGCGGAAACCGGACGCGGCCCAGGCGACGTTGGCGCCGGGTTCCGCCAGGCGGGCCGCGAAGTCCCAGACCAGGGCCGCTATCAGAGCGCCGCTCGTTACCAGCAAGGGCCGCCGCCAGCGGCGCAGAAAGGCGCGAACCTGCGCCAGGCGAACCCCCATCCAGGCACCGGCGGCAAAGTAGCCGAGCCACCAGGGGAAGAGACGGTCCTGCCAACGAAGCACGGACTGGAACCAGGACGGCTGCGGACCCCACCCCCACAGGGGCGCCGCCTTGGCCATGAGCCAGAACTGCAGGGCCAGGGCTCCAATAGCCAGGAGCGCCAGCCAGCGGCTCTTACCCAGAGGGCGGAAGAAGGGAAACAGCAGGTAGAACTGGAGAATCAGAACGACAAAGTAGAGCTGGTACATGGCCGAACCTTGCAGGATGGCAAGGCCCGCCAGGCGTGGCAACTTGCTCATGGGGACATGCCCCAACCAGGCGGTGAAGAGCACGTAGAACAGAGACCAAACCAGGTAGGGCAACGCCACGGCACCCAGGCGCTTGCGCCAAAAGGGTCCGGCCTGAACAGGCCGATCGGCATAACTGTAGAAGAGCGCCACACCACTGATGAAGACGAAGGCCGGGATGGAGAAGCGGGCACCCTCGTTGAGGCCCGCCAGCAGCCAGAAGCTGCGGCCCGCCTCTGGACCCGCCGCCAGGGCTGAGGCCGTGACGTGGATCACGATAACGCCCAAAGCCGCCAGTGCCCGCAGCACGTCCAGCTCCATCAGGCGCGCCTGTGGCGGGCGCGGTGGCGCGCCGGCGGCTGGACCGCTCGCTCGGCCGGCGGAGTTGCCTCCGATGCGAATCACCCCCGGGTTGTCCATCACCGGGGTTCTTTGACGGCGTACAGCCGCACTCCTGCTTCACGCCGCTGGTGCCTCAGCGGAACACCGGCACCAGCTCCACGGTCTGGGTGCGGTTGCGGCCGATGGAAACCAGGGCCAGGTCCACGCCGGTCAGTTCGCGGACGCGCTTCAGATAGGCCCTGGCGGCGCCCGGCAGGTCGTCGTAACTGGTGAGGCTGGAGATGTCCTCGTGCCAACCTTCCAGCTCTTCGTAGACGGGCTCGCACTGGGCCAGGGTCTGCAGGCTCTGGGGGAAGTCCCGCAGGGTGCGGTCGCCCATCCGGTAGCCGGTGCAGATCTTGACCTTGTCCAGGCCCCCCAGGGTATCCAGGCGGGTGATGGCCAGGCCGGTGATGCCGGAGAGCCGTGCGGCGTAGCGGACGATCACCGTGTCCAGCCAGCCCACCCGGCGCGCCCGGCCGGTGGTCGTGCCGTACTCGTGGCCGCGCTCGCGGATCCACTCGCCGGTCTGGTTCAGGAGCTCCGTGGGAAAGGGGCCGTCCCCCACCCGCGAGGTGTAGGCCTTGACCACGCCGATGACCGTCTGGATCTGGTTCGGGCCCACGCCGGCGCCGACGCAGGCACCGCCGGCAATCGGGTGCGACGACGTGACGTAGGGATAGGTGCCAAAATCGATGTCCAGCAGAGTTCCCTGGGCACCCTCAAAAAGCACGTTCTTGCCGGCTTCGATGGCCTCGTTGATGATGGCCACGGTGTCGGCCACGAAGGGGCGGATGCGCTCAGCGTAGGCCAGGTACGGGCCGGCGATTTCGTCCAGGGTGAAGCCGGCGACACCATAGACCTTCTCCAGAAGCGGGTTTTTCTCCGCCAGGTTACGCTGCAGAAGGTCCAGGAAGCGGTCCTTGTCCAGCAGGTCGTCCACCCGGATGCCCACCCGCGCGAACTTGTCCATGTAACAGGGGCCGATACCGCGGCGGGTGGTGCCGATCTTATTCTTGCCCTTGCGGTCTTCGTCCACCTCGTCCAGGCGAATGTGGTAAGGCAGAATGACGTGAGCAGCCGGGCTGATGCGCAGGTCCGGGTTGGTCACCCCTTGATCCGCCAGGTAGTCGAGCTCGCGGGCCAGCACAGCCGGGTCAAGCACCACGCCATTGCCGATGACGCAGACCTTGCCGGGGTAGAAGACACCGGAGGGAACCAGGTGGAGCTTGTACTCCCGATCCTTGACCACCACGGTGTGGCCGGCGTTGTTGCCTCCCTGATAGCGAACCACCAGGTCAGCCCGCTCTGCCGCAAAGTCCACGATCTTGCCCTTGCCCTCGTCGCCCCACTGGGCGCCGATCACCGCCACTGTAGCCACTGCATGCACCTCCCGGGGGATAGCAAGGGGGTGTGTTGACCTCAACGCACCCCCGCCATACCGTTTTTCCGATGTGATGGCTCGGCCGCGAATGGGCGGCCCCTGAACCGTATTTATCGTAGCAGAGGACTCCGGGCCTGTCAACGCAAAAGGCGAACGTTACGCGCCTCCATGGTGCTTATCGATCGACACGAACTTGCCAAATTCCTTCAGGAAGACCAGTTCCACCACGCCCACCGGCCCGTTGCGCTGCTTGGCCAGGATGATCTCGGTGATATTAGGTTTCTCACTTTCCCGGTTGTAATAGTCGTCCCGGTAAATGAAGGAGACGACGTCGGCGTCCTGCTCGATGGAGCCGGATTCGCGCAGGTCGGAGAGCATGGGGCGCTTGTCGGTACGCGACTCGACCGAACGCGAAAGCTGCGACAGCGCCAGCACCGGTATGTGCAATTCCCGCGCCAGGGCCTTCAGGGAGCGGGAGATCTCGGAAATCTCCTGCTGCCGGTTCTCCTTGTTGCGAGAGGCGGTCATGAGCTGGAGGTAGTCCACCATGATCAGGCCCAGGCCGTGCTCCGCCTTCATCCGGCGGGCGCGAGCCCGCAACTCCATGATGGTGATGGCCGGAGTGTCGTCGATGAGAATGGGCGCCTCACTGAGTCGCGCCAGGGCCGAGGTCAGGCGCTGCCAGTGCTCCTCGGTCAAATGGCCGGTGCGAAGTCGCTGGCTGTCAATGTTGCCCTCCGCCGCCAAAAAGCGCACGGCCAACTGCTCCTTGCTCATTTCCAAGGAGAAGATCGCCGACGGGATCTTTTTCTCCACCGCGGCGTATCGCACAAAGTTGAGGCCAAGCTGGGTCTTGCCCATGGATGGACGGGCGGCCAGGATAAACAGGTCGGAGGGCTGCAGGCCGCTGGTCAGGTCGTCGAGGTCCTTGAACCCGGTGGGAACGCCCGTGACCTCGCCCTTGTGGGCATACAGGAACTCGATGTGGTCCAGGGCCTTGTCCAGCACGTCCCGGAGCATCTCGTAACCGCGGGCGATACGGCGTTGGGAGATGTCAAAGATGGATCGCTCCGCCTCATCCAAGATGGCATCCAGCTCCTGCTCCGGCTGGTACCCCTTGGCCAGGATGTGCGAGGAGGCGTTAATGAGAGCCCGCAGCGTCGCCTTCTCTTCAACAATATGGGCGTAGTGTTCAATGTTGGCGGCGGTGGGAACCACATTGGCCAAGGTGGTTAGGTAGGCAGCGCCTCCCAGCTCCTCCAGAGCCCCCCGCCGCTTCAGTTCCTCCGCCAGGGTGACCAGGTCCACGGCCTCGCCCTTGTTGAAGAGGTCGCAGATGGTCTGATAGATGAGGCGGTGGGCGTCCCGGTAAAAATCGTCAGGCCGAAGAACCTCCTGGGCGCGGATGATGGCGTCCTTGTCCAAGAGCATGGAGCCGAGCACGGACTGCTCGGCTTCCAGACTCTGCGGCGGAACCTTGTCCAGCATGATGCCCATGGGGATCCCCCCCCGGCCCTCATTACTCAGTCCGCGGCACCTGCGCCCAGGAACCGGGCTTCGTCCTGCGCCAGGGCGGATTCAGCCGATTCGCCGGGCTCAGCGGGCTCGCCGGACTCGGTGGGTTCGGCGGACTCGGTGGCCACAGGCCGCCAACTGCGGAGGGCCGCCACGCCGCCCACGACCAACTCCTCCAGGGCTTCCTCCACGGTGGTCACACCCAACAACTCGATGCCGCGCAGGTGGGAGGGAAGCTCCTTCAGGTTTTCCGCCGGCAGGATTACCTGGGCCATCCCCGCCTGCTTGGCGCCAAAGATTTTCTCGAAGACGCCCCCAACGGGCTTGACCCGACCCTGAATCGAAACCTCGCCGGTGACAGCTACATCCTGGCGGACAGGGCAGCCTGTGATGGCCGACAGGACGGAGGCCAGGATGGCCACCCCGGCGGAAGGCCCGTCTATGTTGCCGCCGCCCACGACGTTGACGTGGACGTCATAGTTGGACAGGTCCGCGCCAATCAGCCGCCGGATAACCGAGGCGGCGTTGAAGACTGAGTCCTTGGCCATGCTTCCTGCGGTGTCGTTGAAGCGCAGAGAGCCCTTCCCCTTTTCTCCACAGGGGAAGGCGATGGCCTCAATTTCCAGCACCGAACCGAGGAACCCCTGCACGCCCAGGCCAAAGACCTGTCCCACCTCCGGCACCTCGCCGGCGCGGGTGAGCACGGCGGTGGTCAGGCGGCTGGCGTGAATGACTTCCCGCACGTCGTCCAGGGTGACGTCCGCCAGGGGCGCTGGCCCGCCCTCGGGGCCTGCTTCGCCCAAGGCGGGCGGGCGAACCTGCCCCGCCCCCATCCGCTGCAGGGCGTTTCCGAAGGCGTCGGCGAGAATTCCCACGGCCTTGCGGCCCTCAATGGTATATTCGGAAACGAGCTGTACCGCGGCCTCGTCGATTCGGGCACTCAGCTTTTGCGCCGCCGCCCGGACGATGGAGGCGATGTCCTCGGGCGTCAACGGATCAAAGTAGACCTCGGCGCAGCGTGACCGCAGGGCTGGGTTGATCTCAGAGGGATCCCGGGTTGTGGCCCCGATCAAAACGAAATCCGCCGGCGCCCCCTCTTCAAACAGCTTCTTGATGTACTTGGGCACCTGTGGATCAAGCGGGTCGTAGTAGGAGGAGTCAAAGATGACCCGCTTGTCCTCTAGAACCTTCAGCAGCTTGTTCTGGAGCATGGGGTCCAGCTCGCCGATCTCATCAATGAAGAGGATGCCGCCGTGAGCGTCGGTCACCAGGCCCAGCTTGGGCTCCGGGACGCCTCCCTCGGCCAGGTCGCGGCGGGCGCCCTGGTAGATGGGGTCGTGTACCGAACCCAGCAGGGGATTCGTAACCTCCCGTGGGTCCCAGCGCAGGGTGGTACCGTCCACCTCCACGAAGGCTGCGTCGTTGGCAAAGGGGGCGTGAGGCGCGTCCTTGGCTTCCTGCAGGGCCAGCCGGGCCACCGTGGTCTTACCGACGCCGGGGGGGCCGTATAGCAGGATGTGCTGGGGGAAGGGAGAGGCGAGTTTGGAGAGCAGGGACTTGACCGCCTTCTCCTGGCCCACCACTTCACTGAACGACGACGGACGCAGGACATCGATGGCAGAGCGGGCCAGCTTCTTCTGCTCCAGCTTCTCCAACAGGGCGTAACGCTTGAGGGTCTGGGGGTTTTCCGGCCCGGCGTCCTCCCGCATCACCTGCATCTTGATCTCACGCACGTATTCTTCATGCCGCTTCTGCATGCGGTCCTGGATCTTCTTCTCGATCTTGTCCTCGACCGAACGGCGGGCCATCAGGTCGGCGATCTCGTCCTCCACCTGCTCCAAGATCTCGGGGATCTCACCCAGGCTTTTGGGGCCTTCCAGCGTGGGATCCTCCTGAACCAGGCGCTGCAAGGCCTGCACCTGAAGCAGAAGCCCGTCGTCGCGCATTCCGGCCAGGGCCTCCAGCTTGCCCGCTTTGAGCACCAGCTTGTCCGCCCCGTAGAGGTTGGTGAGCAGCCCAAAAAGAGCCGCCACTTGGCGGCGGAGCTGCTCCTCGTCGCCCAGGCGCCGGGCCAGGGAGCCCTCCGGCCGGACCCACTTTTTTATTAGTTCCTTCATGCTCGTGCGTCCTCCACCACGCTCACCGTCAGGCGGGCGCTGACCTCGGGGTGGAGCTTCACCGTCACGGCGTGCTCGCCCAGAGTCTTGATAACGTCTTTCATGTCGATCTTGCGCTTGTCGATATCCAGGCCGGCGGACTTCTTCAGGGCGTCCGCCACATCCTTCGAGGTAATGGACCCAAAGAGGCGGCCGGCCTCTCCCACTCGGGCAGGGACAGTGATCGTGAGGCCTTCCAGCTGCCTGGCCAGCACTTCCGCGTCTTGGCGCAGGCGCTCCACCTTAAGGCGCTCGCGTTCCTTCCCTTGGGCCAGGTTCCGCAGCGCCACCTCTGAGGCTACGGTGGCCAGCCCTCTGGGCACCAGAAAGTTGCGCCCGTATCCCTCCGCCACATCGACCAGCGCGCCCTGTTTGCCCAACCCCTTGACGTCTTGAAGCAAAATGACTTTCATCCCTGAATCCCCTTCGGTGGCAACGACCGGACGGGCGTCCGCTCAGCCACTAGTCTTGCGCTTCCAACCACAGCCGAAAGTCGAGCAGGGAATCCACCAGGCCGGCAATGACGACGACCGGGCCCAGGCTCAGTCCGAGCAGTACGGCCAGGATCCCCCCCGCACCCCGGCTCAAGTGGTAGCGCCGGAGCAAAGCATAGGTCAGAGCCGTGCCATCCGTCAGGTAGAGGTACATCATGATAGCGTACAGGCCTTCCCCCAGGCTGCGAAGCTGGGGAGGGCCAAAGAGCTGTGCCACCAGACCCAGGGCCAGGATCCATACGCCTTCGCTGGGAGCCCGCCAGGTGGCAAAGGAGGGCACCGGCGGCAGGTCAATACGCATGTATCGCAGGGTCCAGCGGACCACGGCGTACTGGAGAACCGCTGAAAAAGCGCCCGCAGCCATAAGCACAGCCCACCAGATGCGACGTATCAGGTCCGGTGCAAGTTCCAACTGCGCCATCTGGGTTTGCGCCTGCGGCGTGGCGAACTGGGGGTAGCGCGCCAGGAGAGCCTTGGTCATGCTGACGGCCTGGGCCATGGCGCGAGCCATCTCGCTCACCTGATTGATGCCCATCAGGTAAAAGGTCAGGGCCAAGGCCAGGAAGGTCGCGACAGCGGAAGCCGCGGCGGTGAGAACCAGCGTCCAGGTCACCGGCCATTGGCGGTGCACCCCAAAGCCGATCGCCAGGCCCGCTGAGCCGAAGGCAATGGTCTCCAGCAGGGCTGTGCTCGGCCCCAGGGTAACGGCCAGCACCAGGCCCACGACGATCACCGTCAGCAGGCTAAGCCGGAGACCGTGCCGCATGCCGATCAGCACGATGGGGACGGGAAGAAACAGCGGCACCAGCGGAACAGCGTAGCCGATGAGCGCCAGAACCGCAGTCACCGCTGCCAGAAGCGCGCCCTCCACCAGGGGGCGGGCGCTGGTATGATTAGCCACGTCGGTCCTCCAGATAGCCGGCCAAGGCAGACAGATCCCCATAGCGCCGCTCCAGCTCATGCCCCTCGGCTGCATGGCCCTTGAGGCGCCGAACCGCTTCCTGGTCCAGCCGCTCAAAGGAAACGCCGATGCGACGCGCCAGGATGTAGGTGCTGGCCACCAGGGCGGCCATGGCCTCGGTGGAGGCGTCGTCCGACCCGACAGCCATCGCCCGGAGCAGGCCTCCGGCGCTGCTGACCAGCTCTGCCTGAAGCCAATCGATGGTGCGGGCGGCCACGGCGATGTCGACTTCCTGTCGCAGAGGAGATGTCATGGCGAACCTCACCCAAGGGGTCGTGTCGTGGAAGGTCAAGCGGTATGCGTAGTTTCGCTGGGCGCCGGCACTTCTCCTGCGGCTGCCGCGCTGTGGCCCGACAAGTTCGGCCGCGCCCCCCGGAAATAGGCGAAGGGGCACCTCGCGGCGCCCCTTCGGGTTAGTCGATGGTGAATGGCATCAGCGCAATAGTCCGAGCCCGCTTGATCGCGGTGGTGAGCTGGCGCTGGTGCCGGGCGCAATTGCCCGAGGTGCGCCGCGGCAGAATCTTGCCACGCTCGCTCGTGTAGCGCTTCAGCTTGCCGGTCTCCTTATAGTCGATAGCTTCAACTTTATCTACGCAGAAGCTACAGACGCGCTTCTTCGGCCGGCGGCCCCGTTCACGCCTCAATGGTTTCACCTCTCTTGCGAGGGCTTCTCCCGGTGGCCAGGCGAGCGGCGCGCGGGTTCAGCCCAAAAGTAGGACAGCTTTCTTAAAAGGGAACGTCGTCATCACCAAAGGTGACGTCCGACCCAAGGTCGGGGGAGCCCCCGACCGCTTGCGCCTTCTTGGAGTCGAGGAACTGCACGGAAGCGGCCACGACCTCTGCAGCCTTGCGCTTCGTGCCGTCCTGCGCTTCGTAGGACCTGATCTGAAGCCGCCCGTCGACGGCCACCAGACGTCCCTTGTTAAGGTGCTGAGATACGGTTTCGGCCTGCTTATCCCAGACCACGATATCGATAAAGTCGGCTTCTTTCTGGCCCTGCGCGTTGGGCCAGCCACGGTCCACCGCCAGGGTGAAATTCGCGACAGCCTTGCCGCTGGGCGTATAGCGCAGCTCGGGGTCGCGGGTCAACCGGCCGATCAGGATAATCCGGTTAAGCATCCCATCCACCCCTCACGCCTAATCGTCGAGTTTAATGACCATGTGCTTGATCACATCGTCGCTGATCTTCAGAACGCGCTCCACTTCCTTGGACGCCTTGGGCTCCGCCTGGAAGTTCACGATGATGTAGTAGCCATCGTTGTATCCCTTGACCTCATAGGCCAGGTGGCGCTTGCCCCACTTGTCCACATTGGCGACGGTACCGCCCTGTTCGGTGATCAGGCCGGTAAACTTGTCCACCACGGCTGCCGTGGCTTCCTCTTCCAAATCCGGCTTGACGATAAACACCAATTCATAGGTGCGCATGCTGTTTGCCTCCTCCCTTTGGACGTTGGCTGGGCGCCGCCGGCGCCCGCATGGCCCTGGCTTTCGCTGGGGCAGGGGGAATGTCCCACCGACTGCGGGACAGAGAACGTCCATCATTATAGCATTAGCCGTTTGGCCCGGCAACCAGATTGCTGCCTGAGGAGCCAATGATTTCGCGCACGCTCTTTTCAAACTTGGGCCGCGGAATCATAACCCGGTGACCGCAGCCCAAGCATTTCAGGCCGAAGTCGATGCCCGTCCGCGTGATCTCCCAGCGATCCGAACCGCAGGGGTGCTGTTTCTTCAAGCGGACCACATCGCCCAGATGGAAACGATCCATGCCTGCCTCCTATCGCTGGGTTCCGGTCGGCTCACCGCCGCGGTGCTGCGGACCCTGGAGAAAAACCTGCCGCGGGTAAGGAATCTCCACGCCTTCCCGCGAGAAGGCTTCCAGCACCTTGTGGCGGAGTGCCCGCTCTACGGCCCACTGTTCCATGGGACGGGTTTGGGCAAGGACCCGAATGGTCATCTGGCTGGGGCCGAAATCGACGATGCCCAAAACTTCGGGCCCTTCCAGGATGACCGCGGCGTACTCCCGGGCAACATCGGCGGCAACCTCACGAAGGACACCCAGCACGTGGGGCAGAGGCTCCTCGTAGGCGACACCCACGTCCACCTGGGCCCGCATCTGACCGCGCGACAGGTTGGTGACCGCCTCGATCTTGCCGTTGGGGATCACGTGCAGTTCGCCGGAAAAATCCCGTAGGCGCGTGATGCGCAGGCCGATGTCCTCCACCGTGCCGGCATGGTCGCCGGTCCGAACGTAGTCGCCCACGGCAAACTGGTCTTCGTACAGGATAAAGAATCCGCTGATGATGTCCCGCACCAGGTTCTGGGCGCCGAAACCAATGGCCAAGCCCACCACTCCCGCTGAGGCCAGGATGGGCTGCAGCGTCTCCGACGGCAGGAAGATGCCCAGAAGGCTGAGCCCCGCCACCACATCCACGACGTAGCGAAGCAGGCTGCGCAGCAGCGGAGCCAGGGTCTTGCTGCGGCGGTCGTCCATGGCGAGGAGGGTACCGCGGCTGGCCCGGGTCAACGCGCGTTCCACCAGACGCCCGCCGTAGACCAATACCAGCCTGGCCAGAAGCACGATGAACAGCGCCTTTACCAGCCGGCCACCCCACAGGGCCCAGGTCTCGGGAGTCAGCAGGTACTCTTGCAGATAAGCGGCGGACATGGCTACCCCCTCAGCGGGCCTTGCCGTCATTGGGCCGGTTCACTGGGCCGTTTCATTGGGCCGTCTCACGGGGTCTTCTCACGGGGTCTTCTCACAGGACCTTCCAGGGCGACCAGCGGTGGAACCAGGCGGCCAGGTACGGGAGCAGTTGGGAACCGGCGAGGAAGTCTTGCAGGGCCGGCCAGCGCAAGAGGTGCAGCACCGGCACTAACAGGCCCGCCAGGGTGACCAGCACGACCAGCGTCTCGGCCGCTCCCACCAGCGCTCCCGCCAGTTGGTTGACAAGGCTCAGCGGTGTTCCCTGCAAGGCCCGCGTCACCTGCCAGGCAACGGCGTTGGCCAAACCCGTAGTTACCGCCATGATAACAAAGAAGCTGATAGCTGTCCAAAGAACGCTGGCCAGGCTGTAGTAAACCAGATCCCCCACGGTGACCAGGTGCAGGCCGTTGGTCTGGGCGAGCGCCGTGGCCGCCGATTCGGCTGCGGCCTTTCGTAGAGCCGCGGGAAAGGGCAGTTGGCCCATCAGCGAGGACAGGCCTTCGGGCCGGACAGCGGTCAGAGGCAGGGCGGCCAGGCCCGCCGGCAGCTGGATTCGGCCGGAAAGATACTGCGCCGTGGAGGAGACCCATCCCTGGCTGGCATTCAGCCAGTGGGCCAGGGTCGGTGCATAGCGCGCCGCAACGTACCACGCAAGGAGCACTCCGGCCAGCCCGACCACGATGGCCAGCAGGCCCCGGCGCAGGCCGTTGAAGGCACCCCACACGAGGACCGAGATGAGGATGTAGTCTGCAACGGTCAGGTGTCATCCCTCCCCCGGGCCTCCGGAAGCTGGAACAGCTCAGCTCCATCGGATTCGATAAGCACCACCCAGCTCCCTTCCGGGCCTGCCCGCAATCCTACCGTCCGGCCGCGGGGTGCCAGCTCCCAGGCCGTGGCTCCTCCAGGCCCAAGGCAGAACAGCCGGTTCGGAAGGGCCACGAGCACCTGCCCTGTCCCAGTTCCGGCCAGCCCCGCCGCCAGGTCCGGCACGGTCCGCCGCCAGAGGACTTGGCCTTGCCGAAGAGCCACGATGTCCTTGCCGACGGCGACGACCACCGTTTGGTCGGAGAGCACGGCGAGGCGGTGTCCAGGCCCCCGCAGGCCGGTCCTCCACTGCAGCTTTCCTGTCCCGTCGAAGAGCCCGATGCCGGCGCCAGGGGGCGAGCCGGGCTCCACCCAGGCCACGGCGGAGGTCCCGTCGCTCCCCGCGCCCAGCGCGGGGGCCGCCTCGGAAGGCAGCCGGAGGAC
>JAMDAP010000094.1 GCA_023484675.1 Bacillota bacterium | reverse complement strand
ATTTACTTCTGGAACGTGCCCTTCCGAATTATGATAAAAAGCGTCCCCACTCACAGTGAGCCGGACGCCTTTTATCTTTTTATGTAAATGCCCGGCAGGTACCGCTCATACAGCGCCAGGTTGAAACCCCGCTGCACCCCCTGCTCCTGCCGCAGTCGCCGCAGGGCCTCCAGGTCCAGGTCGACGACCACCACGTCCTCCTGGTCGAAGCGCTCCGCCTGCGCCAGCACGCCGTCGCCGCCGGGAGTGAGCTCCATCGGCGCGAAGATCCCGCTGCGGCCGGTCAGGACGAGGCCCATGAACTCGCCCACCATGCAACTGTGGATGCCGTAGACCTGCGACTCCTGCACCCGCGGCCAGATTCCCCGCAGGGCCTTCCAGAGGTTGTACTCCTCCGGATTGGCGCTGGGGATCACCACCACGTCGGCGCCGCGCTGAGCCAATATGCGAAAAGTCTCGAAGTAGGTCGCATCCATGCACACCGGCGCCGCGAAGCGGCCCCAAGGAGCCTCGAACAGCGTCAGGTCGTCCCCGGTCTGCAGCCCCCACTCTACCTCCATCGGAATGAAGTGGCACTTATCCTGCTCGCCGAGCTTTCGCCCGTCGGGGCCGTAGACGTAGGCAACGTTCACCATCTGGCCCCGGGCATTGGGCAGGATGGCGCTACCGGCCACCACGTAAACGCCGAACTTGCGGGCCACCCCCGAGAAAGTCGCCTCGTAGATGCGCCTGACCGCCGGCGAGATGAAGCGGAAGATGTCGGCCACTTTTGCGTCGCCGGCCATCTCCTGCACGGCGCCCTGCAGGTCGCTCCCGGTGGCCAGTTTCTCGATGCCCGGGATGAAGCCGATCAGGCCGGTGGCGGCGTCCTCCGGAAAGGCGATCAACTCCGCTCCCTGTTCCACCGCCCGGCGGGTGAGGTCCAGGATCTTGCGGGCGTAATCTTCCGCGGAACGGATGAACTCCAGCCGCATCTGGACCGCCGCCACCCGCACCAGGGTGGGGGCATTCCCCGCGCCGGCAGCGCCGGCACCCCGAGCATCGCCGGCGGCCCGGGTCGTATCGGCCCGACCTCCGGACTCTGCCGCGGGCGCCTCATCGATCACCCGCTGCACCAGGGATGGCCTTGATTTCCACCACAGTAGATAGCTGAACGCTTTCTCCTTGGCCTTATCGAGAATGCCCCGCCAACTCATCGCCCCGCCCCCCCTTCGCCGCCATCCCCCGGGCCACCCGGGGCAGGTCTGGGCGCGTATACCCCCGGGAAGTAGCGGTGGTACAGCGGCGGATTGAGCAGCCCCAGCACCGAGTACTGCTCGATCACCCGCCGGCGCGCCGCAAAGTCCAGGCGGGCGATCACCAGGCCGTCCGCATCGGGAGCGTCGTTCAGGACCCCGGTCTCGCCGGGAGTCATCTCACAGGGCGCGAAGATGGCGCTCCGCCCCTCGAACTCCATATCTACCGCGTCGAAGCTCTCTCCCGAGGGACCGGTCACCCGGCCATGCAGGCAGCTCTCGATGCCGAAGGTCTGGTTCTGCTGGACTTCCTGCCACATCCCGGCCACCTGCCGCCACTGGGTGTAGGGGCGCTGGACCGCCTGCAGCGAAATCAGGATCTCCGCCCCCTGCAGGGCCAGGATGCGGCTAACCTCCGGGTACCAGGCGTCGGCCCCGACCACCAGGCCGAGGCAGCCGATCTCGGTATCGAAGATGGCTAGCTCGTCCCCTGCTACCAGTCCGCGGGCGGTATCCTCCGGCAGCAAGTGGGTCTGCCGCTGCCACCCGAGCATTTCTCCGTCGGGCGAGAAGATGAAGCCCGCGTTGCCGGCCTCCGCCGCCCCCACCGCCAGGTAGACCTTCGCCTCCCGCGCCAGCTCTGCCGCAACACGGGGGACCTCTGCCTGCAACGGACGATCGCGCCCAACCAGGTCCGCCAACTGCGGCAGCGCCATCAGTCTGGCGCCGGCCCGGGCCGCTGCTCGAACCGGATCGCCCAGCAGGGCGGCCAGATCCGATGGGCTCTCGCAAGCCCGCGCCGCCAACTGCACGGCGCACGCCACTACCTCCATCGCCAACGCCCCCTCCACGGGCCTAGCGGGCCCCTTTGATCTTCCACACGCCCACCGATCCCAGCAAGAAGTAAATGAAGGTCACCGCGTACAGCGCCTGGTACGAAAGATGGAGGCTTACCGACTGCAGGCGGTAGAGGATCTGCCCCCCGATCAGCGGAGCCACCACCTGCGGCAAAGTGACCGAGATGCTCCACACCCCCAGATCCTTCCCGGCCGATCGCGCCGACGGCAGCACGTCGACCGCCAGGGCCCAGTCCACGCTAGTGTAGGCTCCGTAGCCCAGGCCGAAAACCACGCTGAAGGCCAGGATCAGCGGATAGGAATTCGTCGCCAGGAAGATCAGGGCGGTGCTGCCCATCAGGAGGCCAGAGAGAAAGACGATGATTCGCCGCCCGATGCGGTCCGAGAGCCAGCCGCAGATGAGCGTGCTCAGAGTTGCGCCGATCATCACCATCGCCCCGACCGTAGTAGTCGCCTGGACGAAATCCTGCAGGGCCGCCACGTCCTTCAGGTAGTACTCCAAGAAGTTCAGCAAGGTGTAAAACCCAAGCATCACCATCGCCCGGGTCACAAATAGCCAGGCGAAATCGGGGTACGCCCGCGGGCTGATCCAAAAAGAAGCCAGGAACTGGCGCCAGCTGAAGGGCGGGGCCTCGCTGATCGGCCTTTCCCGGGAGCCGAAGAGGGTGACGGACATGCCGAGCAGCATCACCGCAACGATCAGCCAGTAAAAGGGCACGGTCTGGCCGGCTCCCAGCATCTGCCCCGCCAGGAGAAGGCTCAGGATGGTCCCCAGCATGGTCATCAGACCCATGTACCCGGAGGCGGCCCCTCGCTGGTCTTCCGGCACCAGGTCGGGAATCAGGCCCTGATAGGCGCCACCGGCCACGTTGTTGAAGAACTGGACCAGCAAGAACGACAGCGTGAAGACAGCAAAGCTCTTGGTATACGCCATCAGCAGCAGCGCGAGCGCATTGAGTACGGTCCCCACCAGCACGTAGGGTCGGCGGCGGCCCAGGGCGAAGGTGGATCGATCGCTGATGGCCCCCACCACCGGCTGCACGAGCACGGCCACGAACGCCCCAAGAAAGAACACCAATCCCAGGTACTTGCCTTTCTCCGCGTCCGGCACGAACTGGAGCACCTGGGTGGGAACCACCACGGTCAAGAGCGCCCCCCAGTGAAAGTTGAGGGAGAACCAGTAAAGGCTGAGAGAGATTTGATCCCGGGTCGAAAACCGCTTGCCGGCCGCCCCGTCCTCCACACCAACCACCCCGTCATTCATTATGCTTCCCTCCAATGGCAACTGGTCTACCGCGTACGACCCGCCTGGTACAAGGCATAGGCCAGGAACCCGGCAAAGGTGGCGAAGGCCGCGCCGGTCTTGACCACCCCGGTTTCGGGATCAACGGTCTCGCAAGCCAGACCCCCGTCCATCTGCGCCTGCCGCAGGTGAAAGTCAATGATCGGCCATTGGGGGAGTCTCAACTCCATAGCGCTGCCTCCTCTCTCTTCGGTCCCCGACAGCGCCACGCTCGGCTTTGCCGGTCGCCAGTTGCTCCACCACCGCCCGAGCGGCCAGCCCTACGGCGCCCAGCAGCCCGGCCTCAAGTCCCAGCGGCGAGGCCACCACCTCCGGAGCGAACGGCGCGACGCTCTCCACCACCCGGCAGATCGGCTCCAGGATCAGTTCACCGCCCTGGGCCACTCCGCCGCCGATGATCACCCGCTGGGGGTTCAGCAGGCAGACCATGTTGGCCACGGCTATGCCCAGGTCGGTCATCACCTCGGACACGGCCCGCCGCATCTGTCGGTCCCCTCTGCGCGCCGCATCGAGGACCGCCCGGGCGCCGGGCGGATCGGGACGTACGTCGGATGCCCCGGGCCGGGCGTCGGGCGCATTCTCCAGGCATCCGTGCCCGCCGAAGTCCGCCCCCAGGTTTTCGCGGCCCAGGAGCATGTAACCGACCTCCCCGGCCGCGTGGTTGTAACCGCGCAGCAGCCGGTCGCCGGCCACGATCCCCGCCCCGATGCCGGTGCCCACGGAGACCATGATGAAGTCGCGGACTCCCCGCCCGGCCCCAAACCACTTCTCCCCCAGGGTTGCGAGATTCACGTCATTATCCACAAAGACCGGCACCCCAGATCGG
>JAMDAP010000147.1 GCA_023484675.1 Bacillota bacterium | reverse complement strand
CGATGGTGGAACGGTTTGCGGCCGAAGGTGCGCTGCCCAACTTCGCGCGCCTGCTGGCGGAGGGAGCTGCTAACCCCATGGTGCCTTGCATACCGGCCTACACCCCCACGAACTGGGCCACCATTGCGACGGGAGCGTGGCCCGGTACACACGGTGCCTCCAACTGGGACAACCACTACCCGGGTGATCCCCCGGACAAGCAGGTGCTCTCTACCTTCGACGGGCGCACGTGGCGAGCGGAGACGATCTGGGAGGCGGCCGAGCGGGCGGGGCTGAAGTGCTTGATACTGGCTCACCCGGGCGCCTGGCCACCGCGGATCAGGTCCGGCTATGTGGTGGCGCCTCTGCCGATTCACGGCACCTCGCTGACGCTGATCCCGGGAGGGGAGTATGCGACCAGGCCGGGGACCCGGCGGGCGCAGCGGATTGCGTTGCAGAAGGCGCAAGGCTGGGAAGGGGAGATTGACGGCCGGGTCCTGGAAGGGGTCCTCGCGGTCAGCGCGGCGGCCGCGACCGGGGGAGCGGTAACGCACATCGAGGATGGGGCAGAGTCTCCCCCGGCTGGCGAGCGTGATCGGGAGCAGGACGGGCCGCCGGTGGCGTTGCAATTCCAGATGCTAGTGCTGCCGGGTGAGAAGGGGTACGAGCGCGTTCTGATCTGCGAGGGAAAGAATGCGCGGCGGCCCGTGGCCGAACTCAGGGTGGGGGAGTGGAGCCCATGGATCTGCCGGTCAGTCCCGGTCGGAGGAAACGGCAGGGAAGGTGTGGCCTGGCGGGAGGGCACCCTGCGTTTCAAGTTGCTGCGGCTGTCGGAGGACGGGGAAGACATCCGCCTGGTGCGTTCGGAGGTCTATCCCGCCTCGGGGTATACCTACCCGGAAAGCCTGTCCGCGGAGTTGCTGGCTAACGTGGGGCCTTACTTCGAGCACCAGGCTCTGCGGCAATTGACGGCGCCGGAAGAAGTGGATGCGGCGATGGAAGAGCTTGAGTACCAGGCCCTCTGGCACGCACGCGTGGCAAGGTACCTGCTCGACCGCGGGGGCTGGGACCTGTACTACAGCCATTGGCACTGGCCGGATACGGCGGCGCATCACTTCCTGGCGGGGGTGGACCCAGCCTCTCCCCTATACAACCCTGAGACCGCCGACCGGTTCCTGGACATCCTGCGCCGTTCCTACCAGATCGGTGACAAGATGCTGGGGGCGTTCTGGGAAATGGCCGATGCCGGGACCTACCTGGTCGTGGTCTCCGATCACGGCAACGTGCCTTACGGAGTCACCTGCAGCCTGCCCAGGTTCCTGGCGGAGCACGGGCTGACCGCCTTCATCGGAGACCCGGACCAGCCGCGAGGCGTGGACTGGTCCCGAACGCGGGCTTACCAGCACGGGGGATTGCAGATCTGCGTCAACTTGCAAGGACGCGAACCGCACGGCATTGTTCCGCCCGAGGAATACGAACGCGTGCAGGATGAGATCATCGACGCTTTGCTGGACTGGCGGGATCCCGCCACGGGTAAGCGGTCCATCGCGCTGGCTCTGAAGAAGAAGGATGCCCAGCTCATTGGCTTCTGGGGGGACACGGTGGGCGATGTAATCTTCGTCTATAACAGCGGCTTTGCCTGGGAACCCCCGGCGGGCACCGGTAGCATCGGTCCGTTGGGCAACGTGGTTGCGGCGGCCAGGCACGGCCCGCAGGTTCCAACCGCAGAGACCTCGGTTTCCTCAAACCTGGCCAGTTTCCTCATCAAGGGTCCAGGAGTGAAGAAGGGGTACCGGCGAAACGCGGACCAGCTAGGCCTGATGCGGCTGGTGGATCTGGTGCCGACCATATCCCACCTGTTGGGTTTCGCTCCCCCGGCCCAGAGCCAGGGAGCAGTACTTTACGACCTGCTGGAATCAGAGGAGGGGTGAGGATCGTGAGACGGGCGGCAACGGTTGTTCTCCTGCTCGGGCTGATCACGGCCGTGCTGGCACCGGCCGGGTGTACCACGAAGAAGAACCCAACGAACCCAACGTCCAGCGCCCCCGCGCAAACCCTGGTCGTGGCCCAACCCGCCGACGCTCCAACCCTCGACCCACAACGGGCGGCGGGGTTGATCGGCATGAGCGTGGTCATCAATATGTTCGATACCCTCCTCACCAGGGGGAAGGATGGGAACCTCGAACCTGGGCTGGCCACTGACTGGAAGTGGCTGGACAACAAGACCCTACAGTTGAAACTGCGCCGGGGAGTCAAGTTCCACGACGGGGAACCCTTTAATGCCGAGGCGGTCAAGTTCAGTTACAGCGAAAAGAGGATTACCATCCCCAAGACTGGCCTGCGGATGATGGCCTTGCAGGCGATCAAAGGGGCGGACATCGTGGACGACTATACCGTCAACATCATCCTGTCCAAGCCGGATCCGGTTTTGCCCGCCAAGATGACGCTGTTTGGGGGGCTGATCGTCCCCCCCAAGTACGTCCAGGAGAAGGGCGATGCCTACTTCGGCGAGCACCCGGTGGGCACCGGTCCCTTCAAGTTCGTGGAGTGGAAGAAGGATGACCGGGTGGTCATGGAGGCCAACCCTGATTACTGGCGCGGTGTCCCGAAGATCAAGCAATTGGTCTTCAAGACGATCCCGAACGATGCTGACCGGGTGGCCGCCCTCCTGTCCGGCGAGGTGCAGGTGATATCCAACCTGCCCCCGGACGCAGTCGATACCGTTAACAAGGCTCAGGGCGTGCGGGCGGTGGCGGTGCCCGGGCTGCGGGTTCAATACGTTTCGCTGGACACCCGCAAGGGGCCGCTGGCCAAGAAAGAGGTGCGACAGGCGCTGAACTACGCCGTCGACGTGGGCAGCATCATCAAGAACGTCCTGGGAGGAATGGCGGATCGGGTGGCGACGCTTCTTCCCGAGGAAGGGTTCGGCTACGATCCCAGCATCGAGCCGTATCCGTACGATCCCGAGAGGGCCAGGCAACTGCTGGCCCAGGCGGGCTATCCCCGCGGCTTTGAGGTGGAGCTGGACACGAACAATGGCATCTACCCCAAAGACAAGGACGTCTCTCAGGCTATCGCCGGTCAACTGGCCCAGGTGGGAGTAAAAGTGAACGTCAAGCCCTTCGAGTCAGGCACTTTCTCCAGTTTGCTGACCAGTGGCAAGATCGCTCCCATGTACTTTATTGGTAACCTGGCCTGGTCCATGGACGGCTCCCTCAACCTGCAGTCCTTCGTCAAGTCCGACCCGATCAACGCGAGGATGAAGAACGCCACGCTCGACAAGCTGGTGGACGTGGAGGAGACGGAGGTAGATCCGGCCAAGCGGCAAGCCGCCTTCTCGGAAATCCAGCGCATCCTTAAAGACGGGGCCTACTTCATCTACCTCTACCAGGGCAAAGACATCTACGGTCTCAGTAAGAACGTCGTCTGGGATCCGCCACACAATCAGGTGCTGTGGATGTACAATGCATCTCTCAATGCTACTCAATGACGCGACTTGGCCTGGTGTCGGGGGAGGGTGACTGACCGATGCTGAATTTCGTGGCGAGGCGGCTGGCACAGCTCGTGTTGGTGGTACTGGGGGTTTCCACGGTGGTTTTCCTGGTGCTGCGCCTGACGGGAGACCCGGTGGCGCTGATGCTCCCGGTGGAAGCCACCGCCCAGGAAGTGGCGGCCATGCGCAAGGCGCTAGGGTTCGACGCCCCCCTGTACGTCCAGTACGCGCGGTTTCTACTGGATCTACTACACGGACGCCTGGGGGACTCCCTTCGCTATGGGCAACCCGCGCTGGGACTGGTACTGGAACGGCTGCCGGCCACCCTCGAGTTGGCAGGCAGCGCGCAGGGATTTGCCCTCCTCCTGGCCATTCCGGTCGGGACACTGTCGGCTACCAGGCGCGACTCTATCTTCGACAACGCGGGCAGCCTCCTCGCCTTGATCGGTCAGGCGATGCCTGTCTTCTGGCTGGGCATGATCCTCATCGTGGCCTTCTCCGTCCAGCGTTACTGGTTACCGGCCTTCGGCCGGGGAGGAATCGAGCACCTCATTCTTCCGGCCATAACCCTGGGTATGCACGGAGCGGCCATGACCAGCCGTCTCCTGCGCTCCGCCATGCTGGAACGGCTGCCGGCCACCCTCGAGTTGGCAGGCAGCGCGCAGGGATTTGCCCTCCTCCTGGCCATTCCGGTCGGGACACTGTCGGCTACCAGGCGCGACTCTATCTTCGACAACGCGGGCAGCC
>JAMDAP010000197.1 GCA_023484675.1 Bacillota bacterium | reverse complement strand
CCGCTCCGTTGGAGGGCACCCGTACCGGCCCTTGGCTGGGCGTGTCGGGCCAGTTGTCTTCAGGCAATCCGTGACACCCCGGCAGAGCTGGAAGACCCACCTCGGCCCCGGCGGATGGGTGTACGGTTAGATAGGCCGCCTGCCACCAGGGTCAACACTTCCATTTCCCGTGGGGTCATGGGAACTGCGGACCCCCGCGGTTGGGTCAGGCTTAGGAGAGCGGTCATTGCCGCGGCGCCGGCGATTACTGTTTCGCCCTGGGCAACCTGACGAAGGTCGCCGATGATGTTATCCGGCTCCGCCGCCTTGAGCAAGTACCCGTGGGCACCGGCCCGCAGCAGCCGCAATACGTCTGCTTCATCAGAAGACGCAGTCAGTACCGCCACCCGACTGTCCGCCGCCAGATCCTGCAGACGATCAAGCAAGCCCGCGGCGTCGCCGTCCGATAGCCTGAGCTCAGTCACAATCAAACGCGGATGATGATGCCTTACGGCCTCCAGGCCCTTGCTGATGGACCCGGCGACACCAACCACCTTGAACCAGGGCTTGGACGCCAACAGGTTGGCGACGCCCCAGGCCACAATGGGCATGGGGTCCAGTAACAGAAGGGTAATGGGCTCCAAGGCCGCTCGCCTCGCCTTTCATCCCTGACGGCTAAAAACCAAGCTGCTGCTTCATCCACAAAGGCCAAGACACCACATTCATGGTACATGTGGATTATGAAATCCTTGTGAAGATGGGGGGATGGGCTGCGCCTGAGCCAGGAAGAAGCCAAGGGATTCGGCCAGAAACGCCAGCCGCCTCCGCTTTCACGCGGAGGCGGCCTTGGTTCTATCCAGCGCGGTCATGCCGGCAGGCTCCGCCGCGACCGCTCCGTTGGAGGGCACCCGTACCGGCCCTTGGCTGGGCGTGTCGGGCCAGTTGTCTTCAGGCAATCCGTGACACCCCGGCAGAGCTGGAAGACCCACCTCGGCCCCGGCGGATGGGTGTAGCCCCGGCCTCATGCCTGGCCCACCATGGCCACGGTGCGCACGCCATCAATCTTTGAGAGCTGGTTCAACACTCCATGAAGCCCGGTCTGCATTCCCGAGGTTTCAAAGGTAATGTTCACTTCGGCTACCCCCTGTACCGGCACCGACTGGTTGATCGTCCTGACGTTGGCCCGCCCCCGGGCCATGGTGCCCAAGACCTTGGACAGCACTCCGGAACGGTGCTCCAACTGCATCGAGACGGTAACCACCTTCCCCTCGACCGCCTGCTCCAGGGGAAACACCCCGTCCCTGTACTTGTAAAAGGCGCTGCGTGAGAGGCGAACACGGTTGACCGCCTCCTGAACAGTTTTCACCCGACCCCGCTGCAGCAGATCCTTGGCCTCCATAACCTTGACCAGTACCTCAGGCAAGGCGCTGCCTTTCACCAGATAAAAGACTTCACCGTTGGCGGCCACCCAGCTCACCCTCCCCTCGCCCGTCGTCTGTGTCCTTGCCGAAAACACACCATGCCATACATCATGGACATTATATGCCGCCCCTTCCACCGTTGGCAAGGGGTAGACATAAATGCAGAAGAGTCGGGATCAACCCGACTCTTCCTATCGTTTTGCCGGTGCGGCACCGTGACGGCAGCATTTGCCCCCAGCGCCCAAGCTACTCGTACACCGGCGTGCCCTCGCGGTGGACCAGCTCGCGGTAGGCCTGAATCAGCGAGGTGACAACCGGCCCGGGCCGCCCGGAGCCGATCGACCGGCCGTCGCACGCCACGACCGGGATGACCTCGGCCGCCGTGCCGGTGAGGAAGCACTCGTCAGCGGTGTAGAGGTCATAGCGGTTAAAGAGGGCCTCGCGGACAGGGATGTCCAACCGGCGGGCCAGGTTCATCACGGTGTCGCGGGTGATGCCTTCCAGAATGCCCGCGGTCACAGGCGGCGTCAGCAGCTCGCCGCGCCGCAAGACGAAGATGTTGTCGCCGGTACCCTCGGCCACGTAGCCCTCGGCGTTGAGGATAACCACCTCGGGGTAGCCGAGGTGGTTGGCCTCGATCTTGGCCATGATGCTGTTCAGGTAGTTCAGGGACTTGATGCGCGGTGAGATGGATTCGTTGTGGTTGCGCCGCGTGGCCACGCTGACCACCTGCATGCCGGTCTCGTAGAGCGACTGCGGGTAGAGTCGAATGGTATCGGCCACAACCACCACGGTCGCCCGGGGGCACTTGCGCGGGTCCAGGCCGAGATCGCCGGGCCCCCGCGACACCACCGGCCGGATATAGGCATCCCGCAGATGGTTGCGGCGGACCGAGTCCACGATCACACGCCGCATCTCCTCCCGGGGGATGGGGATGTCCAGTAAGATGGCCTTGGCCGAATTGTACAGGCGCTGCACGTGCTCGTCCAGGCGAAAGATCCGGCCGTCGTAGGCCCGGATACCCTCAAAAACACCGTCCCCGTAAAGGTAGCCGTGGTCGAAGACCGAGACCTTGGCCTCCTCCTGAGGATAGAAGCTGCCGTTGACATAGACCTCCACGCTCATGCCGAACCTCTCCCCTTCTTACCTCTTGTCCTTGCCCTGGCGTTCATTCCCCGTTCGCCTTCGGCGAGCCTGCCTCATTCGCCGCCGCCGGAAAGGAGCCCAACACCCGCAGCATCGTAGTTTTGGTCCGAAGCTCGTCCAGAGCCTCGCGGCAGGACTCGTCCGACTGGTGGCCCTCCATCTCCAGGTAAAAGATGTACTCCCAGGGACGCCGCCGGCTGGGCCGGGATTCCAGCTTGGTCAGGTTCACCTGACGGTAAGCCAGGGCACCCAGGCACCAGAAGAGGGCTCCCGGCCGATCCTGGGTGGCCAGAACCACCGCCGTCTTGCTGCCCTCGGCCGGTGGCGGAGGCTGCCGGGAAATAGCGTAAAAGCGCGTATAATTGTTGGGGTTACTCTCGATGCCTTCGGCCAGAACCTCCAACCCGTAAAGAGAGGCGGCCCTGCGGCTGGCGATGGCGGCCACGCCCACGAGCCTCTGGTCTCGAACCATCCTCGCGGAACCTGCCGTATCGTAGACGGCCACCTTCTCCGCGCCGAGCCGGCGCAAGAAGTCATCGCACTGGGCCAGAGCCTGAGGGTGGGAATAGACCGTTCGGATGTCGGAAAGGGCCTGTCCCGACAATGCCTGCAGGCAGTGGCTGACCCTCATGGTGACCTCACCCGAGATGAAAAGGTCGTGCTCCAGCAGCAGGTCATAACTCTCGTATACGCTGCCGGCCTGGGAGTTCTCCACGGGGATCAGCCCATCGGTAGCTTCGCCACTGGCCACAGCGGCAAAGACCTCGGGCAAGGTGCGGCACGGCACCACCTCCACCTCGCCGAAGTGCCTGATCACCGCATCCTCGCTGTTGGCCCCGCGTTCGCCCTGGAAGGACACCATACGCTGCATCGGCTTCCCCGCCTCTGGCTAATTGACATTCATTCTATCACCGGGCCGGCGAAGCGTGAAGGGGGTTTCGTCAGGCCTCTACTCCTCCCGCAGCACCGAGCCCGGTCCCAGCAGAGATTCGATCGCCTGGATCAGCTCCGGCCCGGGATCGATCCAGAGATCCGAGTGGGTCTCGATCATCCGGCGCTGTGCAGGGAAGTAGAGGAACACCGGCGTGTTGCCGCGGTGGGCCCGCAGGATGTGGCGGAGTTCCAGCACCTCCTGGCTGTCTTCGGCCGCCGCCACCTTGACGTAAACGCGCCCACCGCCGGCAAGCGGCCGCAGCTCCTCGGCCAGCACTTTGACCCCGTCCTCCTGCCGGGCCACCTTGCCCCGAATCAACAGGGGCGCATCCGGCCGGACCAGCCGCCCCGAGCGCTCAAACAGACGGGGGAAGATTACGACCTCCACCTGGCCGGTGAGATCCTCGATTTGGGCAAAGAGCATAGGGTCACCGCTCCGCGTGGTGATCTGCTTGGTGTCTCCGGGCAAGCCGCCGATGGTCACCTGCTCCCCTTCCCGGCACTCCCCCAGGCTGGCGATGGGATGAGTGGTGCGCCGCTCCAGCTCGCGGCGATAGCCCTGCAGGGGGTGGCCTGACAGGTACAGCCCCGCCGTCTCCTTCTCCATGGCCAAAAGCCGCTGTTGCGGGAACTCAGCAATGTCCGGCAGGTCGTCGCGGGGGGGCCCCGGGTCGGCCGGGCCAGCGACCGGATTGGCCGGGCCGACGCCCAACTCGCCCGCCCCTGGGGCGCCGGTGGCGGTGCCGGCAGCGGGATCCGCCCCGGACCGC
>JAMDAP010000105.1 GCA_023484675.1 Bacillota bacterium | reverse complement strand
TTCTCAGCTAAACCTGGACGCGGCGATGCCCCGGCTGGCGGCCGCCCCCAACTGGTTCATCTCTGCCATCGTCTACGTTGCCTACAACCTGATTCTGGCCATCGCCGTGCTGGTGCCCCTGGGCCACGCCGCCAGCGACCGGAAGGCCATCATCTGGGGCGGGCTGACGGGGGGGCTTACCCTGGGAGGGCTGGCTCTGGCCATCAAGCTGGCCATCGTTCTGCACTTCCCTGACATAGCCAAGGCTGAGGTACCGCTGCTCTACGTGGCGGCAGAGCGGTTCCCCAGCCTATGGTTGGGCTATAGCCTGGTACTGTGGTCCGAAATCTATTCGACGGCGGTCTCCAGCATGTACGGGTTCGCCTCGCGGATCAGCGAACTGACGAAGATAGATTACGGCTGGGCGGTGGTGGCAACAGCTGCCATCGCCCTGCGAGCGGGGGAGATGGGGTTTGCCTCCCTGGTGGGGACCCTTTATCCCCTGTTCGGTTATGCCAGCCTGGTGCTGCTGGGCGGCCTTTCGGTGGGGCTGGTCAGAGGCTGGCTAGAGGAGCGCCCTTATGGTCACAAAGCATGACCCGGTTCTTCCCCGCTCCCTTGGCGCGGTACATGGCCTCGTCGGCCCGTCGGATCAGATCTTCCGCCGTTCCCGCGTGATCGGGAAAGGTGGCCACGCCGAGGCTGACGGTCGTTCTCACGTCCTGGCCGTCGATGCGCAGGTACCTTTCCTCGATCTTCCGGCGCACTCGCTCCATAACCATGTAAGCGGTCGAGGCGTCCGTCTCGGGCATGAGCACCACGAACTCGTCCCCGGCGTACCGGAAGACAGCGTCCGACTGGCGTACCGTGTCCCGGATCCCCTGCCCAAGCTCCTTGACCGCCCGGTCGCCTTGCTGATGGCCGTACCGGTCGTTGACCTCCTTGAGGCTGTCCGAGTCGATCATGGCCAGGGAAAGGCGGTGTCCGTAGCGGCGCGCGCGGCTGATCTCCTCCTCCAGCCGCTCACCCAGGTGCCGGGCGTTGTATAAACCGGTCAACCCGTCGGTAATGGTAAGCTCCCTGGTCGTCTCGTAGAGGCGTGCGTTCTCGATGGCAATCGCCGCCTGGTTGGCGAAGATGGTGGCAAGCTCCAAGTCCTGGGGGTTGAACTGATTTAAGCCCTCCCGGGCGATGCGGATGACGCCAGTCACCCGGCCTTCCACCTTGGCGGGAACCAGGATGTAAGACAGGTTCCGCGCTGGCAAGCCCGGGATTACCCGCGCCCGGGAATCTCGCTTGGCGTCCCCGGTGAGGATGGGTTCCCCCGTCTCTGCCACCCAGCCGGTGAGGCCCTCCCCCAGGCGGGGATGGATGCCCCAAAGGGCTGCCACTTCCTTATCGTCGGTCAGCTCCGGATCGGTGGTCACCGCGTGGGGTACCAGGTGGCCGGAGGCAGGGTCGACCAGATAGATGACGCAGACGTGAGCGTCCAGGACGCGAAGCAACACCTCCGAAGTAGATTGGAGGGTTTGCTTCAGGTCCAGGGAGGTAGAGATCCGGCTGGCCTCCGCCAACGATGAGAGATACCGCCTTTCCCGCTGCTCCCTGACCAGTTCCCGGGTGAGAGAGGCCGTGAAATACGCCACCATGGGTACCAGGGGAGCGTTGACGATCGCCGTCCGGAGGTAGCGGGGGTCCTGCCATACCCCGGGCATGGCCAGAAGGCCGATCCCCAGAAGGGCCCCTAAGGTCACCGACCACCGCAAGGGATAGAAAGCCGCCGTGAAGATTACCGCCGAGTAAACAATGCCCAGCAACTGGGAATGAATCCAGCCCGTAACCCCAATGGCAGCCACCATGAGGGCCAGGGCCACCAGGGTAAAGGGAACAAACGAAGCTGGCGACAGGCGTTCCCAGGGAAACAGGTAGATGACGACTCCCAGCACGAGAGAGCTGGCCACCAGCCCCAACGCCAGGGACTGGTTAACGGAGGAATCCCGCCCTGGAACGTACATGCTGACCAGACCCGCCAGGCCGGCTACCCCGAAGAGTGCAGCGGTAACCCCGCGCAACTGCCCCCAAATTACCCAGTAGTTATCCGGTAATCCATTCCTTTTGCGCGGTGCCATGGCGTGTCCCCCCAATCGGCTTGCTGCAGCTTACCAGTGCTCCGAGTCAGGACTATTCGTACTTGAAAAAGCCGCGGCCGGATTTACGTCCCAGATACCCTGCCATGACCATCTTCTTGAGCAGCGGGCACGGACGGTACTTAGGGTCATTAAATCCTTCGTAAAGGACCTCCATAATGTAGAGGCAGGTGTCCAATCCGATAAAGTCGGCCAGGGTCAGGGGGCCCATGGGATGGTTCATGCCCAGCTTCATCACCGTGTCGATATCCTCGGCCGAGGCCACCCCTTCGTAGAGGCAATAGATGGCCTCGTTGATCATGGGCAGTAAAATCCGGTTGGAGACGAAGCCCGGGTAGTCGTTGACCGAGACCGGGGCCTTGCCCATCTGTTCAGCGAGGGACCGGACGGTTCCGTAGGTTTCGTCCGAGGTGGCCATCCCGCGGATGATTTCTACCAGCTTCATAACCGGCACCGGATTCATGAAGTGCATCCCGATGAAGCGGTCGGCACGGCCGGTGGACGCCGCCAGTTGGGTGATGGGCAGGGACGAGGTGTTGCTAGCAAGGATGGCCGCAGGCGGAGCGGCCTTGTCCAGTTCCGCGAAAAGCTTCTGCTTGGTCGCCAGGTTCTCCACGATGGCCTCGATGACCATGTCGGCTTCTGCCGCCCGTCCCAGGTCGGTGGTGGAAGTGATTCGCCCCTGGACCAGCGCCTTCTCCTCCGCCGTCTTGCGGCCCTTCTCCACGTCGCGGGCCAGGTTTTTCTCGATTACTCCCAGGCCGCGCTTCACAAACCGTTCTTCCAAATCGCCCAGGATCACCTCGATCCCGGCCTGGGCTGCTACCTGGGCGATACCCGACCCCATCTGTCCAGCACCCACCACCATGATCCGGCCTATCCTCACAGCCCCAACCCCGCTTTCCTTGATGATTGCCGGCCCGAAGCCGGGAGCTGCCTGGCCATCATTCCAAGCGAATGACAGTCGCCTCGCCCTGGCCGCCACCCGAACAGATGGCCGCCAGGCCATACCGCCCGCCCCGGCGGCGCAGCTCGTAGAGGAGCGTCATCAGGATACGTGCCCCGCTGGCGCCAATGGGGTGGCCCAGGGCGATGGCCCCCCCGTTGACGTTCACTATCTCCGGGTCAAAGCCACCGATCTTGATGCTGGTGAGGGCCACCGCCGCAAAGGCCTCGTTGATCTCCACCAGGTCCAGGTCTTTGACCGTGAGACCGGCCTTCTCCAGCGCCTTGAGACCTGCCCGCGCTGGAACCGTGTGGAGGTATTTGGGCGCCTCTGAAACCTGCCCCTGGCTGACGATGGCGGCTAGGATGGGCATGCCCAACCGCTCCGCCTTATGGCGGGACATGAGCACCATGGCGCTGCCACCGTCGCTCAGGCCCGGGGCGTTGCCAGCGGTAACCGTGCCATCGGCAACGAACACCGGCTTGAGGGTGGCCAGTTTCTCCAGGGTCGTATCGGGCCGGATGGACTCGTCCCGCTGGAAGACCATCGGATCGCCCTTTTTCTGGGGTATGGCGACTGGAACAATCTCCTCCTTGAACCTGCCCTCCACGGTGGCCTGATTTGCCCGGATGTGGGAGCGATGGGCCCATTCGTCCTGGGCCTGGCGGCTGATGCCGAATTCGGCGGCCACCTGGCTGCCGTAAACCCCCATGTGTACATCGCCGAAGCTGCACCAGAGGCCGTCTTTGACCACCGCGTCCACCAGCCGGCCGTCGTTCATCCGGTAGCCCCAGCGGGCCCGGTCCAGGAGGTAGGGGGCGCCCGACATAGACTCCATCCCGCCAGCCACCACAATGTCGGCGTCGCCGGCCCGGATGAGGACGTCCGCCAGATTGGCGGCCCGCAGGGACGAGGCACAGACCTTGTTTACGGTCTCCGAGGGGACCTCCTGGGGCAGCCCGGCTTTCATCGTCGCCTGCCGCGAAGGGATCTGCCCCGCGCCGGCCTGCACCACCATCCCCATGAATACGTTATCGATCTGCCATCCCTCCAGGCCTGCCCGGTGGACGGCCTCCTTAATAGCCAAAGCGCCCAGGTCGGTGGCGGCGATGTCCCTCAGGCTTCCCCCAAAGTTGCCGAAGGGGGTACGGGCTGCGCTGACGATTACCGTTTCTCGCTT
>JAMDAP010000212.1 GCA_023484675.1 Bacillota bacterium | reverse complement strand
CTTCGCCGCGTTCTGGCGGAGGCTTCGGACCAGCTCGGCGCTGCGGTCATCGAGCTCCGTCAGTCCATCCTTGGCCTTCGCCGGAGCGATGTCAAGATCTCGTCCCTTGTGCCGGCAGTGCGGCGCGTCGCTGCACAGTTTGCCAGGCTCTCCCGCCTCTCCATCGAGCTGGAGATCGAAGGCCTGGACGAGTCCGACGTCGGAGACCGCACCCTGCCTGCGGGCTACCGCGAACACCTGCTAGCCTTGCTGCGGGAGGGCCTGTCCAACGCAGCCAGACACTCCGGGGCCCGCGAGGTCCATGTCATGCTGGCCCTGGAGCATGACACGTTCATCCTGCGGATCAGCGACCAGGGCGCCGGCTTCGACCCGCAAGCGTATCTGGATGGGGGTGCGGACGTTCGGGGAGTTCACCATGGCCTTCGTAACATGAAGTCCCGCACCGAACAGCTGGGCGGCTCCTTCCGTGTCGACAGCGCGCCGGGGCAGGGCACACGCCTGCTATTCCAGATTCCGATTCCACAGTCCAGCGGGGGGGCGCAGACCGATGAACAAGCGAATGCACCGGGTTCTGGTGGCCGATGATCACAGCGTGGTCCGCCGCGGAATCGTGGCCCTGCTAGACCAGCAGGAGGATATCGCCGTGGTCGGCCAGGCCGGCGACGGAGAGGCGGCGGTGAAGCTAGCGGCCGAGTTGCGCCCGGATGTGGTCATTCTGGACGTGCGCATGCCCGGCATGGGGGGCGTGGAGGCCTGTTCCCGCATCCGTGAAGTTTCGCCGGAATCCCGCGTTGTGTTCTTTACCTCGTTCCCGGATGAAGAGGCGCTGGTGGGGGCGATGCTGGCCGGAGCCAGCGGTTTCATCCTTAAGAACCTACCCGATGACAGCCTGGTGAAGGCCATTCGGGCCGTGGCCCGAGGCGAATCGATACTGGACCATCCCTGGGGGCTGCGGTGGCATCAGGCATGCGCCGGTTGGCGGCAGGAGCGGCGCCAGGGCGCGAGGAGAGCACGGCCCGGCTCACCGACATGGACGTGACCCTGTTGCGTCTGATCGCGGAAGGAAAGACCAACCGGGAGATCGCCGAGGCCACCAGGTTCACGGAGAAGACGATTCGCAACTACGTCAGCGCCCTGCTCTCCAAGCTGAACCTTCGCAACCGGGCGGAGGCAGCCGCCTACGCGGCGGCCCACAATCTCCTGCCGCAAGATTGAGCTAAGCTGTTGATGTCCCCGGCGCGTGGAGCGCGGGGGACATTTGTCATCTTTGTTAAGGACAAAACGCCCAAGAATCTGATGTCGTTCAACAATGGGCAGGGGATTGAGTGGCTGGTTATGCTATGAACAGAAAGGCAGGCCTGCCTACAACAGCGCTCCAGTATTCTCGATAGGGGGAATCATCGTGTCCGTCTCAATCAAGGATGCCTGGACGTTGCTTCACGGCATGACCTTCGGCGCCCTTTTCTTGCTGGCCTTCGCCGGCGGCTTCGCTGAGTTCGTCAACCTGCGCCACGAGCAGGCGACGGGCCAGAGCCTGACGGAGCGCATCAAGAGGCTCAAGATCGGCACCTGGGTCATGGCAGCAGTCGCCTGGCTGACGGTGATTACCGGCACCTACATCCCTTACATCTGGTACCGCGCCAAGGGTCCCGACAGCCCCAGGTCCATTCTGCTTTCGAATCCCGCCACCGCCGGGTGGCACGAGTTAGGCATGGAGTGGAAGGAGCACATTGCCTGGATCGCCCCGATACTGGCCACCGTGGTGGCTTACCTGGTCTACTACTATGGCCGCCGTCTGGTACGTGAAGAGAAGATCCGGCGGATCGCCCTGACCATGTACAACATCGCCTTCATCACCGCCGCCGTGGCCGGCCTGTTCGGCGCCCTCATCACGAAGGCCGCCCCCATCAAGTAACCCATCGGAAGGGAGGATGGACTTCATGTCTTCCGTAGTCAAGGAAACGATTTCTCCGAACCTTGTGGCCGAACCAATGCCCCTTCCCAATGGCCCCGCTGCAGCGGCCATCCTGGCCGGCGGCATTGGCACCGCCTGGTACGGCCTGCTGGTGATCCTCGCAGAGAGCGTCAAAAACATCGGTAACCTTCTCAACTTCTACAAGCCCTCTGGTCCCCTCTCGGGTAAGACGACCGTCGGTGTGCTCGGCTTTCTCCTGATCTGGGCGGTCCTCCATAACCTGTGGAAGGGCAAGGACGTCGAGATCGAGAAGGTCTGGACCGTCTCGCTGGCTCTGATTGTCATCGGGCTCGTCCTCACCTTCCCGCCGGTGTTCCTGTTCTTCGCCGGTGAGTAGCCCCCGCCTGCGCGGAGGAGCGGTCCAGGGATTCCCTGGCCGCTCCTCCGTTTTTTCGCCACGGGGCTGACATCCGGCTGGAAGAGCTGGACAAGCCCAGCATTGGCTCAGGCGAAATCCTGGTGAAAACCAAGGCCTCCGGCATCTGCTCCAGCGATTTCATGGGCTGGTACATCCAGCGCAAGGCGCCGCTGGTCTTCGACCACGAGCCGGCCGGCGAGGTGGTTGAGGTCGGCTCCGAGGTAACGGAGTTCAAGCCCGGCGACCGGGTCTTTGCCCACCACCATGCTCCCTGCTTCAAGTGCAACGCCTGCCGGCGTGGGGCTTATCCCATGTGCGAGACCTGGAAGAAATCGCGCCTCCCCAGGCGCTCGTTACTTGAAAACTGCCTGCGGTAGGAACGCCGACACCAGCCAGTTGGGGGCGTCCACCACCTCGCTGATGCGCAGGTCCACGGCGACGCTGCAGAGGGCGTAGGCCTCGGCGTCGCTAAGGCCATGCTCCGAGGTCAGGTGTTCGATCTGGAAACGTATGGCCTTGCGGGCTGCCTCCACCAGGTCGGGGGCGAAGCCGGTGGTGACGTAGTAGCCGCGGGCGTCGGCCTCCGGTGTCGGCGGGCCGGGGATGATGTAGCGCGGCTCGGCCAGGCTCTTGCCGCGGTGGAGCTGGAATCGCAAGGCGATGGTCATGGGCGCCTCAATGGCCGTACCGCAGACCTCGCCGTCGCCCTGGGCGGCGTGGGTGTCGCCCACGGAGAACAGAGCCCCATCCACCCAGACCGGCAGAAACAGCCGGGTGCCGCGGGTCAGGTGGCGAATGTCCATGTTGCCCCCGTTTTGGCGGGGCGGCACCACCACGTGGTGGCCGGCCTCGGCCAGGGCCACGCCGATGGTGCCGGGGAAGGGCTTGATGGGCACCTCGATGCCAGGGGCGAACTCAGCCTTGCCCCGGGAGAGGTCCCAGGTTTTAAGGTAGGGCTCCTTGAACTCGTCGGCGAGCAGCCCAAAGCCGGGGATGATCCCCGTCCAGCCCCAGGACAGCGGGCCGAAGTCCAGAATCTCGACTTCAAGCACATCGCCGGGCTTCGCCCCCTTGACGAAGACGGGGCCCACCACCGGGTTGACGTGGTCGAAGTCGAGGCGCGCCACGTCGGTCGCAGTGGAACTGAGGGAGAGCTGGCCACCGGAGGCATCGGGCACTTCGAACTCCACGGTCTTGCCAGGGTCAATCTCCAGGACGGGCGCCAGGCTGTTGTCCCAGCCGAAGTGGTGCTGGTGGCTGTGGATGGTGTGGTCATACCGGCTCACGGAACCGCCTCCCCTTCAAGAGTCTTAATCCGTCCGCACCTGCGGATCGAGCAGGGCCTGGGCGACGTCGATGAGGATACTGCTGATCACCACCAGGACGGCGGTGAAAATCACGGTGCCCATCACCAGCGGAATGTCGTCGGTCTGCACGGCGTCCACGGCCAGCCGCCCGACCCCTGGCCAACCGAAGACGATCTCTACCAGCACCACGCCGCTGACGAACCAGGGAATGTCCATCCCAGCCATGGTGACGATGGGGTTCAGGGCGTTGCGGACGACGTGCTTGAACAGGACGATCCAGGCTGGCAGTCCCTTGGCCCGAGCCGTACGCACATAGTCAGCGTGCAAGATGTCCAGGGTGCTGGACCGCGCCATGCGAGCGTACCAGGCGGCGCCGCCGAGGCCCGCCGTCAGGGCCGGCAAGACCAGGTGGGACAGGCCTCCGGCTCCACCCAGGGGAAACAGGCTCAGTTTGTAGGCAAAGACATAGAGGAACATCAGCCCCAGCCAGAAGGGCGGCGCGGCCACACCAAGCAGAGCCACCAGCATGCTCATGCTGTCTACCCAGGTGTTTCGCCGCACCGCGGCGGCAATCCCGCTGGTCAGGCCGATCAGCAGTTCTATGTCTTTGCCTACAAA
>JAMDAP010000146.1 GCA_023484675.1 Bacillota bacterium | reverse complement strand
CAGCCGCATGCGGTTCCGCAAAGGGTTCTCGTCCCATCCGCGTGCTGGTGGCCAAACCCGGCCTGGACGGCCATGACCGCGGCGCCAAGGTCATCGCCCGGGGCCTGCGCGATGCCGGCATGGAGGTCATCTACACCGGGCTGCGCCAGACGCCGGAGCAGATCGCCCGCGTCGCCTCGCAAGAAGACGTGGACGTGGTGGGCCTTTCCATCCTCTCCGGCGCCCACAACGCCGTGCTGCCCAAGGTGGTGGAGAGCCTTCGCCGCGAGGGCCTGGGCGACGTGCTGGTGGTGGCCGGCGGAGTCATTCCGGAGAAGGATGTCCCGGCGCTGCACCAGGCGGGCGTGGCCGCGGTCTTCGGCCCCGGCACGTCCATTGCCGAGATCGCCGACTTCATCCGCACCCGGGTGGGCGCCTGAGGGCGGGCTGCCCGGCGCGGCGCCCAACTAAGGAGGAAACCGCATGCGGCTGGACCATATCGGCATCGCTGTGCGCGATCTGAAGGCGGCCTTGACACCCTATCAGCAAGCCCTGGGACTGGAGCCGGAGCGGGTGGAGGAGGTTCCCACGGAGAGCGTGCAAACGGCCTTCTTCCGCCTTGGTGACACCCTGTTGGAGCTGCTGGAGCCTCTGGATGGGTCCGGGCCGATTGCCGGATTCCTTGAGAAGCGGGGCGAGGGCATCCATCACCTGGCGGTGGAGGTGCCGGACATCGAGGCGGCCATGGCCAGGGCCCGAGTGGCGGGCATACGTCTGCTCTCCGAGGAGCCCCGGCCCGGTGCCGGCGGCAGCCGCGTTTGCTTTCTGCATCCAAAGGACCTGGGCGGCGTGCTCCTGGAGTTGGTGGAGCAGCCGCGCCGGGGCAAGGAGTGAGTCTTGGTTTTGGAGATGCGCGAACGAGTACAACACCTGGAGAAAGATCGCGAGCGGATCGCCCTGGGGGGCGGCGCCGGGAAGCTGGAGAAGCGCCGGGCCAGCGGCCGGCTGACGGCCAGAGAGCGCCTGGGCCTGCTGTTTGACCCTGGCAGCTTCACCGAACTCGACGCCTTCGTCCGCCACCGTGCCACCGATTTTGGCCTGAATCACGTGGATGCCCCCGCCGACGGCGTCATTACTGGATATGGCACGGTAAGCGGCCGGCAGGTCTACGCCTACGCCCAGGACTTCACCGTCCTCGGCGGGTCCCTGGGCGAGATGCACGCGGGCAAGATCTGCAAGGCCATGGACCTGGCGGCCAAGGGCGGGGTTCCCTTCATCGGCATCAATGACTCGGGGGGCGCGCGCATTCAGGAAGGCGTGGCCGGCCTCAACGGCTACGGCAAGATCTTCTACCGCAACACCCTTTACTCCGGGGTCATCCCGCAGATCAGCGCCATCATGGGCCCCTGTGCCGGCGGCGCGGTCTACTCCCCGGCCCTCACCGACTTCGTCTTCATGGTAGACGGCACCAGCCACATGTTCATCACCGGGCCCGAGGTGATCAAGACCGTCACCGGCGAGGACGTGACCTTTGAGCAGCTTGGCGGCGCCGTCACCCACAACCAGGTCTCGGGCGTGGCCCACTTCATCGCTCCCAGCGATGCAGCGGCTATTGAACAAATCAAGCGGCTGTTGACGTTTCTGCCATCCAACAACCTGGAGGACCCGCCCCTGCTGCCTCCTGACGACCCCGCCGCGCGGCGCGAGGAGCGGCTCCTGGACGTGGTGCCCACCGACCCCAACAAGCCCTATGACGTCCGCGACGTTATCCTGGCGGTGGTGGACGGCGGCGACTTCCTGGAGGTACAGGATCGCTGGGCCCCTAACATGGTGGTGGGCTTCGCCCGGATGGAGGGCCGGCCGGTGGGCATTATCGCCAACCAGCCGCGGGTGCTGGCCGGCTGCATCGACATCAATTCCTCCGATAAGGCTGCCCGCTTCATCCGCTTCTGTGACGCCTTCGCCCTGCCGGTGATCACCTTCGTCGACACGCCGGGCTACCTGCCCGGCATGGCCCAGGAGCACGGCGGCATCATCCGCCACGGAGCCAAGCTGCTCTACGCCTACTCCGAAGCCACGGTGCCCAAGCTGGCCATCATCCTGCGCAAGGCCTACGGCGGCGCCTACCTGGCCATGTGCAGCCAGTCCCTGGGGTCCGACCTCAGCTACGCCTGGCCGACGGCGGAGATCGCCGTGATGGGCCCGGAGGGCGCGGCCAACATCGTCTTCAAGCGGGAGATCGAGAAGGCCGAAGACCCGTTGGCCACGCGCAAGTCCCTGATCCAGGACTACCGGGAGAAGTTCGCCACGCCCTTTGTGGCTGCGTCCCTGGGCCTGGTGGAGGGGGTCATCGATCCCCGCGACACCCGCGAGACGCTGTGCCGCGGACTCCGCTCCCTGGCGGGCAAGCGGGAGAGCCGCCCCGCCCGCAAACATGGCAACTTCCCGATTTAAGGCACTAACACGAGGAAGGGATCGCATAGATGAAGCGTTTTCGGGTGACCGTCAACGGCCAGCCCTTTGAAGTCACCGTGGAGGAGAACGGCAACCGGGGCGGCACCCAGCAGCCTGTGCGCCTGCCGGCACCGCCGCAGCCTCCTGGTTACGCCCCCCAACCCGCACCCGTGACGTCACCCCCCACAACTGCCGCAGCGCCGCGCCGGGCCGCGGCGCCCCCCGCCGGCGCCATTACCGCGCCCCTTCCCGGCCTGATCGTGGCGGTTAAGGTGGAGGCGGGCCAGAGCGTCGACGCCGGCCAGGTATTAATGGTGCTGGAAGCGATGAAGATGGAGAACGACATCGTCGCCCCAGGCCCCGGTGTCGTCAAAGAGATTCTGGTGGAGCCAGGCACGGCGGTGGCGGGCGGGCAGGCCCTGCTGGTCCTCGGCTGATACTCAAGCGTTGCATTTTATCGTATCATGGATTATCCGCATACCCGAACCGGGGAAGGAGGATCCCAGGTGGCCATTCCAGCGCCCAGACAGGTTCCCGCCACCGTCGCCGCCGCCATTGCGGCCGCGATCTACGTGGTGATGGGAGAAGAGAGCCGATACGAAATCAAGGACATCCGGCCGGTTGAACCGGCCCCGTCCCCGCTCTGGCAGAAGGCAGGGCTGCTCGACCTGATGAGCCGGCGTGCCGGCCTGTACGACCGGCGCCGCTGACGGGCCGGCTGCATTGATCACGGGGCCGCGGCGGGAGCTGCGGCCGGGAACGGGGAGGACTGCGGGTGTTCCACAAGATCCTGATTGCCAACCGCGGCGAGATTGCCATTCGTGTCATGCGGGCCTGCCGGGAGATGGGCGTACGGACCGTGGCCGTCTATTCCGAGGCCGACCGCGACGCCCTGCACGTGCGTTACGCCGATGAGGCCTACTACATCGGCCCGGCCCCCTCTGGCCAGAGCTACCTGCACATTCCCCATCTGATTTCGGCCGCTGTGGCCAGCGGCGCCGAGGCGATTCACCCGGGCTACGGGTTTCTGGCGGAAAACCCCTTCTTCGCCCAGGTCTGCAACGCCTGGGGGATCAAGTTCATTGGCCCGGGCCCCAGCGCCATCGAGAAGATGGGCGTGAAGGCCGTGGCCCGCACCGAGATGCAGAAGACCGGCGTGCCGGTGGTGCCCGGTTCGGAGGGCATCGTCACCAGCCAGGATGAGCTGCTGGCCATCGGCCGCGACATCGGCTACCCCCTGCTGGTGAAGGCCTCCGCCGGCGGCGGCGGGCGCGGCATCCGGATCGCCCGCGGCGAGTCGGAACTGATCGCTGCCTGGGAGAAAGCCCAGAGCGAGGCCAAGGCCACCTTCGGCTCGGCCGAGGTCTACGTGGAGAAGTACCTGGACGGGGCCCACCACATCGAGGTGCAGGTTCTGGGCGACAACTTCGGGAACGTCATCCACCTGGGAGAGCGGGAGTGCTCGCTGCAGCGGCGCCGCCAGAAGCTCCTGGAAGAGGCGCCATCGGTCAACGTCGAAACGGCGTTGCGGGAGCAGATCACGTCGGCGGCGGTGGCCGCCGCCCGGGCGGTGGACTACACCTCCGCCGGCACCTGTGAGTTCCTGGTGGACCACCTGGGCCACTTCTACTTTATCGAAATGAACACCCGCCTGCAGGTGGAGCATCCCATCAGCGAGGTGGTCACCGGCGTGGACATCGTCAAGGAGCAGATCCGCGTCGCCGCCGGCCTGCCCCTGCGCTACAAGCAGGGGGACATCCAGCTTCGCGGCCACGCCATCGAGTGCCGCATCAACGCCGAGGACCCGGACAAGGGGTTGCTGCCTTCCATCGGCCAGGTGACCGCCT
>JAMDAP010000010.1 GCA_023484675.1 Bacillota bacterium | reverse complement strand
CACCCGGTGGAACTGGCCGACAAACAGGGCGTGCACCAGACGCTGCTCGGCCGCGTCACTGCCGTAGGCCATGGTCAGGTACTCGTCAAAGGTGGTGTAAAGGTAGATCAGCCCCGCCGTCAGCAGGAGGTAGCCGAGCTTGCGGAAGTGGTCGTAGGTGATGTAGGCCTCCAGCCGGTAGAGCTTGCGGAAGACGGCCATGGCGGTGATGATGGCGGCGATACCCGAGTAGATGGCGCCGAGGACGAAATAGGGACCAAAGATGCTGCTGTGCCAGCCCTCCCGCAGGGTCATGGCAAAGATAAAGGAGATGACCGTGTGTACGGAGATGGCCACTGGGATGATGACCACGGCCATCACCGAGATGGCCCGCTCCAGCAAGTGCCGCTGCTCGGGCGTGTTCTGCCAACCCATGGACAGCGTCTTGTAAATGCGGGCCCGGATCGGGTAGCCGTCCTTCAGGAAGGGGTAGGACGCAGCCAGGTCCGGGATCATGGGAACATACAGGTAGAACAGGCTGCCGAACAGGTAGGTGGTGACGGACACCACGTCCCAGAGGAGCGGCGACTGCAGCCGGCCGTGCACGATCAGGTTGAGGATGCGGTCGGGCCGGCCCACGTCGATGATCACCATCGGCGCCCCGATCATCAGGGCCACGCCGGTGATCACCTCCGCCATGCGGGTGATGGGCCGGCGCCACTCCGCGCCGCTCACCCGCAGGATGGCGGAGATCAGGGTTCCGGCATGGCTGACGCCAATGAAGAAGACAAAGTCAATGATGTAAATGCCCCAGGAATAGTAGGAGCCCATGCCGGTGACGCCCAGTCCGCTGCGCAGTTGGGTCACATACGCCACCAGGCCCCACGCCACCACGGCGAGAAGAAAGCCCACCACCAGCCGGGTGCCGAGCCCCGTCTCCACCACCGGGCGCAAGAGTTCCGGCGCCCCAGGCGGCAGAGTTGGCTCGGATCGGCGGCGCGCCCGGGCCCCCGCCGGCACGTCTATGCCCGCCATGCTCAACCCTCCTTGGCGGCCGAGCCCGGAGACTTGGGCGCGGCCGGCGCGGGATACTTGCGGTGCCGCGGCGGCAGGTAGTACACCCGCGGGTGGGTGCCCAGTTCCTCCAGGGGGCGGTAGGCTCCCTGTTCAACCAGCTCTGACAGCTTGAGGGTTTCCCCAGTCTGGTTGGTGACGGCGTCTTCGTTCTGGTCTCCAAAATAGATGGCGCCCATCATGCAGGAGGTGGCGCAGGAGGGCAGCTTGCCCTGCTCCAGGAGTTCCGGACAGAACAGGCACTTCTCCGCCACGCCCTTGCGATGCGGAGTGTTCATCTGGGGGTCGTAGCGCTGAGCCTTCTCTTGCGGCGTTTGCGACGGCTCGGTCCAGTTGAAGTAGCGCGCCGAATAGGGGCACGCCGCCAGGCAAAACCGGCAGCCGATACAGCGGTCCTGGTCAATCAGGACGATGCCGTCTTCCCGCTTGAAGGTGGCGCCCACGGGACAAACCTTGACGCAGGGCGGGTTGTCACACTGATTGCACACCCTGGGGAACCAGTAGGGAGTGCCGGACTCGGTGTCCTGCAGCTGATAGACCTTGATCCACTCCTGCTGGGGAGGAACGTGGTGATACTTGTCGCACCCCACCTGGCACTGGTTGCAGCCGTCGCACTTTTCCAGGTCGATGACCATGGCCCACTGGTGGGTGGACGGCACCGAGAAAGGATAGCGGGTGCGGTTGTTGGAGTCAGGCGGAAGGTACCCTGCGCCGGCCTCCGCCATCTCGGTCACCCCGGACGAATCCCAGCGAATCAGCTTTCCGAGGTTGGTGGCGTCGGCCATCAGGGCAAAGCCTTCGCCCCCGGAGCCGGCGGCCTTCGGCGTGGAATCAGCGGCCAAGGATCGCAAACCCAGGTCCACTTTGGGAAGAAAGGAGGCCGCGGCCATTGCAGCCCCGGCCGTGGCCATCCTGCCCAGAAGCTGGCGGCGGGAAACACCCTTCTCTGGTTCTTTGCGTTCAGTCTCGAACATTGATTCCACCCGCCCTCCAGGCTAACGTGAGGCGTGTGCCTGTGGTCTAGTTGACGGTCATGGTGCCGCGCATCCAGCCGTCCATGGCCATGGAGCCTTCCGTGCCGGACGGGCCGATACCGCAAGCTGACAGGCAACGCAGCGAATAGGTGCCGGCCTTGGGCGAGTGGAAGGTAAACTTTACCGTCGAGGACGGCGGAATCGGCACGTTCAGGTTGAACCCATTCTCGTTGATGGTCAGGGTATGGGCCACGGCCTTGGGGTCGAGCTCGGTGAGCGACTTGCCGGCGGCCTTGTCCACGTCGCCGGTGAGTTCCGAGATAACCGTCATGGTGCCGCCGATGGTCCCCTGAACCTTCTCGTCGCCGACCGGGATGTCGGCCGGCCCGTCATCGTAGTTGCGAATGGTGACCTCAACGTCCGTATCGGCAGGCACGTTGAAGCTGCCTGGAACGAAGGTCGGCCCTTCCTTCTTGCCGATCTGTTCGCCGGTGAGAATGGTCAGGTAGAGGCTGACCTTCTTGGGCGGCGCCGGCGCTGGGGCGGGCGCGGTCGCCACGGGCTGGGCCGTGGGGGCGGGAGCGCTCTTGGAACTGCATCCGGCCAGGGATACGACGCCCAGGACGAGCAAGGCGACGGCCGAGGTCTTGGCGGCTCTGTTCACAGTGAATCGTCTCCTCTTTGTTGCACGGTTCGTGCTCCTTTTCCTTTATACAGCGTCCGGCGAGGCCGGGGTATGGCTGTTCCTCGCCAAGAGGCGCTGGTGAAGTTCACCATTGCCATAGTCCATTTGGATGAGCGCTCCGGAGCAAAGGGTGGGGATTCACTAGTACACACCAACCAGCCCAGGAATTTCGCCCCTGCCCTTGGGTCTTTCGAGCGGGCCACCCTGATTGGGCTTCTTTACGAAAGGCCAAGACAGCAGGACAATGAGACTGGAAAGACAACCAGCTGGATCGCCCGGCGGGAGAGGGTGGGGGTACGAACAGTCTGCGCCGCAGCCTGCGGGTACGCATCATGTTTTACGCCGGCGTCGGGCTGGCTTTGGTGCTGGTCGTCACCACGTTCCAGTCGGTTCAGGTCCTCTCCGCAACCGTGCAGGAGCTGCTGGACGAATGGCGCAGCGGCGTGGAGCACAACGCACAATACCTGCAAGTCCAGGTGGAGAAGGACGAGTTGTTGCTCGGCCAGTTGGCGGCGGAGCTTGCCTCAACCGAGCCGGTGCCTTCCGGGCCCGCGCCTGCCGCTATGCGTTCGACGTTGCGACGGCTTGGGGTCTTCCGCGACGGCCTGTTCTGGGTCACCCCACAGGGCGTGACGGCAGCGTCCGTGCCGGAGACGGTTGCCCCCGACGCATTCCTGCCCGCACTCCTCTCCGATACGCTGCCTGCACCGGGCGCGGCTCGCCGTCTTTCCTCCCTGCTCCGGACCCGGAGCGGTCTGCCCGTCGTCACCCTGGCGGTGCCCATGGGCCGGCGCGGCACTCTTGTGGCGGTAGCCGACCTGCAGTCGGGCGTTCTGGACGACTACCTGCCGTTTCCCTACGCTGACGGCCACGCCGCCCTGATCGATCCCCAGGGCTGGGTGCTGGCCTCCAATGAAGCGGACCTCCGCTACACCCAAGGAGAGCATCCACAATGGGTGGCCAACGTGCGGCGTCAGGGCAGGTCCACCGTCGGCGAGACCAGCGGTGTCGGTGGCCACAAGCCCCACATGATGGCCTTCGCCCCCGTGGGGTCCACCGGCTGGAGCCTGGTCTTTGGCGAGCCCGCCAGTGAGGCACTGGCCGCCCGCATCAGGCTGATCCACGGGGCGCTGCTGCTGGGCCTTCTGGCCGACATTGTGGTCCTCATTTACGCCTGGTGGGAGACCGGTTCGCTGACCGGGGCGCTTCGGAAGCTCACCGCGGTGACCCAGCAAATTGCCGGCGGCGACCTGGACGCCCCGGTGGACGTGCAACGGCAAGACGAGATCGGGGCGCTGTCCAGGGCCTTCGACATCATGCGGCAGCGTCTCAACGAGTCACGTCAGGAACTGGACCAGGCGTTGACGGAAAGCCAACGCCGCGCCCAGGAGACCACCGCCCTCTACGCTGTCAGCCGAGCCATCCTCCATCCCACCGGCCAGGAGGGGGCCCTACGCACCATCGTGGACCGGGCTCGTGAACTGCTGTGCACCGCTCCCCACCCCGCTGGACGCGATGCAGCCGGTGGTCTCCCCGGCGGACTGGGCGAGGGGGGGGCAGCCGGCTGCCCCTGCGGCCACGGACGTACAGCCGAAGCCCCTCTGGCGCG
>JAMDAP010000185.1 GCA_023484675.1 Bacillota bacterium | reverse complement strand
AAGGCCAGCTGAGAACGCCGGAGGGACTTAATGAAAAGGTTGGCGACCAGTTGACCCAGGGAGACAAAGGAGGTCCTGAGGCTGGCGTAACCGTTGCGGGACGACTGGGCCGTGTAAATCCCATGAGCCGTTTCCATCAGGACGAAAATGAAGCGGTAGACGATGGTCAACAGTTCCACCAGCAGGGCTGGCGCGCCACTCTTCCTAAAGACAGCGACAATCTCCGTCATGGGCGTGGTCAGGGAGAGGAAATAGAGGGAGGCAAGGGCCCCCAGCGATCGAGTCACTACGCGGGTAGCCATGGCCAAGCCCTGGGATGTAACGCCGACAGTAAGACCCCCGAGGGTGATCCCGTAACTGGCCGGGGAATTGGCCAGAGAACTGCCCGAAGCTGGCCCGAGGCTAATCGAAAGGGCAATGGTCGCCCCGCCCAGGGCCAGGAAGGCCAGGGGTGGTGCCAGCAGCTTGAGGTAAAAGCGCCACGGTACCCCGGCATAACCGACGACCAGCGAACTCATCAGGAAGAAAGCAGCCAAGGGGGCAAGGGGAGAGAAGGCGGCTAGGCAGATGAGCATGGTCAAGAGGGCAAAGGCCAGCTTCTCCCCCGGATGCGCCGAGCTCAAACGGTTCGAATAGGCGTACCGGTCAATGCTGAACATGCTGGGTCCCATGCTCTTGTGATTGCCTTTTACCTTTCACGTAGCCAAGGTAGTAGCCCACAAACCCGCTTCCCAGGGCCGCCTGCAGGGCAAAGAGAAAACTCTCTACCTCCCCGCTGGGCGGTTCCCAGATGGGTTTGAACCAGGGATGGTAAGTCTGGTTGATTTCGGTGATAGCCTTCTTTGCCTGATCGTCAGCCCCGGCGAATTCCGTATGGCGTGCCACCACAAAGGGGATAACGGTCAGGACCACCACCAGGAGAAGCAGGACCAAATTACTGATGGCAAGGGTTCGCTGGGATCTGGCTAACATCCCTTACGCCTCCTTGGAAAGGACGGATAGTTCCTGAAGCTCCTGCCGGTTGTAAGCGGTCAGCAGGTTAAAGACCACCACGGTTAGGAAGCCTTCGCTCACAGCCAGGGGCAACTGAGTCAGGGCAAAAATGCTCATAAACTTCAAGGCTGAAGCCAGAACTCCCCCCGAGGGAGCTGGAAAGGCCAGGGCCAACTGGATGGAAGTTGTCACGTAGGTGGCCAGATCTCCCAGCATGGCGGCCAGAAAAACCGCCAGCCACCGGGGGGCCTGCAATTGCTGCAGGCCTCTGTATATTCCGTAGGATACCAGAGGGCCGACCACCGCCATCGAGAAGGTGTTGGCGCCGAGGGTGGTCAGCCCGCCATGCGCCAGAAGGATAGCCTGAAAAAAGAGGACTATGCTTCCAAAAACAGCCATGGCAGTCGGCCCAAACAGGATGGCTCCCAAGCCAACCCCGGTGGGGTGGGAACAGCTCCCGGTGACGGAAGGGATTTTTAGTGCCGAGAGCACAAAGGCAAAAGCCCCTGCCAGTCCCAGGAGCATTTTCACCCCTGGCCTGGCTCGCACTGTCCGTTCAAGGGAGCGGAGGCCCACCAACCAGAAGGGGAGGGTGAACACAAACCAGAAGGCGGCCCAACCGATGGGGAGGAAGCCCTCCATGATGTGCATGGCATAGGCCGGATGGGGGATGGTAAAGAACAGCAACAGGAGATAACCCAGGGAAAGGAAAAAGACCCGTAAACGCATGGAATACCCCCCTTTTAAAATCCCAAGTGCTATACAAAAATCCCCGGCCTTCTAACGGACGGGGATACTACGCAAAATCACAGCGTGCCATCTACCCCACCTCTCTTCCGAAGGCAGAAATACCCGCTCAACAGGCAGGTCTCCTGGCTTCCGGATCACAGCCTCTTTGCCCCTTCCCGCTACGACTGCTTGCCAGCAGTTTTCGCAGTGGATCTTGCAAGTGGGCTCCCCGGTTACAGTGGCGGGACCGCTCGGGACTTGCACCCGATTCCCTATTCTCCCTCCCTAAGCTGGAGGGCACCTGTTGAGGTTAATTGGGTTGTGGCAGAAAACTAGGCTTATCCTACCATGGGAAACACTCCCTGGCAATAGGGGGCTGGTTAAAAGTTGAAGATGCCGCTGGACGCGAAGCGCTGGACGGCTTCGCGAATGAGCTTGACGTCCTGCACCAGGGCGATTCGGACGTAGCCCTCGCCCAACTCGCCAAACCCAACCCCAGGCACGACGGTGACCCCCGTCCGCTCTACGAGCTGCAGGGCGAAATCGTAGGACTGCCAGCCATGGGGCAAGGGAGCCCAGCAGAACATGGTTGCTTTGGGCACGGGTATCTTCCAGCCAAGGGCGGCCAATCCTTCAACCATTGCGTCCCGGCGCTGCTGGTAGGTGCGGGCCATCTCCCTGACCGGCTCCTGGGGGCCGGTCAGCGCCGCGATGGCCGCCTCCTGGATGGGGCGGAAGATGCCGTAGTCCACGTGGGACTTGACCTCTGCCAAAGCCGCGATGACCTGGGGGTTGCCAACGGCGTAACCGATGCGGCAGCCGGCCATGTTGAAGGTCTTGGAGAGGGAGTTGAACTCGATCCCCACCTCCAGGGCCCCGGGGGATTGCAGGAAGCTGGGGGGGCGGTAGCCGTCGAAGGTCAGTTCAGAATAAGCCGCGTCGTGGCAGACGATAACCTGGTTTTCCCGGGCGAAGTCCACAACGCGGGCGAAGAACTCCAGGTCGGACGTCGCCGCCAGGGGGTTGGAGGGGTAGTTCAACAACAGTACCCTGGCTTTTTTCCGTACCTCCCCGGGGATCGCCTCCAGATCGGGGAGGTAGTTGTTCTCTGGCCGCCGGGGCAGGGGGTAGAGTTCCATGCCGGCCAGGACCGGGCCAGCGGTGTAGATGGGGTAGCCGGGATCCGGAACCAACACGATGTCGCCCGGGTTCCCCACCGCCAGGCAGACGTGAGCCAGCCCGTCCTGGGAACCCGTGAGACCAACCACCTGATTCCTGGGGTCCAGGCGGGTGCCAAACCGGCCTGCGTACCATTCGGCTACCGCCTGGCGAAACTCGGGAAGGTCGCCCATGGGGTAAATATAGTTGTGGGGGTTGTCGACGGCGGTGTGCAGGCGTTCCAGGATATGGGCAGCGGGAGGAAGGTCCGGGCTTCCCACGCTCAGGTTGATCACCTGCTGCCCCCGGGCCACCGCCCGCTGCTTGGCGCGTTCCATGTCGCTGAAGACCGAACTAGCCAGCTTTTTCAGCCGGTCTGAGCGTTCAACGAAGTTTGCAGGCATGGTTGGAACCCCCTTGGTCTGCAAGGCTGACGACATTGCTACTTGTTGCTGCTGACCTCCACCCCGGCCTGCTTCTCCAGGGGAATGATGGTGGCGGAAAAGTCCTTTTCGCCCAGGCCGGTGGCCCGGACCTCCGACAGCACCTGTTGCGTCACCCCACCAAGCAGCATGCGGACCGCCAGCTCCCGGCCCAGGTTGTTGGCCAGGGCCACGTCCTTCTGCAGTAAGTTTACGCTGAAGCCGGGGTCGAAGTTGCGCTTGAAGATAAACCCTGGGACGTTGCGGGCCATGGTGCTGCTGTGCCCGGTGCTTTTGGATATGATTTCGTAGAGAAGCTCCGGGTCCACGCCGGCCCTGGTCCCGAGGACCATGGCTTCGGCGGTTGCCGCCGCGTCGATCCCCACCAGCAACTGATTGCAGAGCTTTACCACGGTTCCGTTGCCGGTGGGCCCCACGTGCCAGATGTTCTTCCCCATGGCCTGCATAAAAGGCAGCGCTCTGGCGAAGGCGCCGGCCTCGCCCCCCACCATGATGGACAGGCTGGCTGCCTCGGCGCCCCACGGCCCGCCGCTCACCGGCGCATCCAGGAAAGAGGCTCCTCTGGCCTGGGCAGCGGCCGCCATCCGCTGGCAGGTGTCCACCCCGACAGTGCTGTGATCAATGAGGATGCTCCCTGCCTTGGCTCCTTCCAGTACTCCGCCCGGCCCTGCCAGGACCTCCTCCACGGCCTGGGGGGTTGGCAGGCAGGTAAAGACAAAATCACAGGTTGCCCCGATATCTTTCAAGCTGCTGCCCCGGGTGGCCCCTTCCGAGACGAGCTTCTCCACCGCGCCCTGGCTTCGGTTGAATACCGCAACCTGGTGACCTGCCTTGATCAGGTTTCGCGCCATCAGTTGCATCACCTGGGCGACCTTTACAAACAACGCAGCAACTCCTCCAATCCCTTCAGGCGTACCTCCAGTTCGACCCGCCGCCGCGCTGCTTCACCGGAAGCCGAGCGCTCTAGCTGTGCCAGCACTTCGCGGCCAAAGTGGGCCTCTTGCTCCAAAA
>JAMDAP010000098.1 GCA_023484675.1 Bacillota bacterium | reverse complement strand
GGCCGGTTGGCTGAAGAAGCAGAGCAAGCGGCCCTTGCTGGTAGCAGGGGACGTCTACCGCCCGGCGGCCATCAAGCAATTGCAGGTGCTGGGCCAGCAGCTCGACCTGCTGGAGCAGGGCGATCTGGACGGGGCCAAGCAGCTCATCCGGCCACTCTTGCAGGAGTAGAAACATTCCACCGGAGAAGGTGAGCCGGTGTTCGAGAACCTTTCCAGCAAGTTGCAGGAGACCTTCCGGCGGTTGCGCGGCAAGGGAAGGCTAACCGACGCCGACGTCTCCGAGGCCATGCGCGAGGTGCGCGTTGCTCTCTTGGAGGCCGACGTCAACTTCCGCGTCGTCAAGGACTTCATCGCTCGGGTGAAGGAAAGAGCGGTGGGGCAGGAGGTTCTGGAAAGCCTCAGCCCCGGCCAGCAGGTCGTCAAGATCGTGAGTGACGAGCTGACTGGCCTACTCGGTGGCACCAGTGCCCGTCTGGCGATCGCCGCCAAGCCACCCACGGTGGTCCTCATGGTGGGTCTGCAGGGCGCCGGCAAGACCACAGCCGCCGGCAAGCTGGCCGGTTGGCTGAAGAAGCAGAGCAAGCGGCCCTTGCTGGTAGCAGGGGACGTCTACCGCCCGGCGGCCATCAAGCAATTGCAGGTGCTGGGCCAGCAGCTCGACCTGCCCGTCTTCAGCATGGGCAACGAGGCCAATCCCGTGGATATCGCCCGGGCCGGCGTGGAGTCGGCCCTGAAGCAGGGCCGCGATGTGGTCCTGGTGGACACCGCCGGCCGCCTGCAGATCGATGACGCTCTGATGCAGGAACTGGAGAACATCAAGGCCGCCGTGCACCCGCACGAGATCCTGCTGGTGCTGGACGCCATGACTGGCCAGGAGGCCGTATCGGTGGCCGAGGCCTTCAACCAGCGCCTGGGCGTGGACGGCGTAGTCCTGACCAAGCTGGATTCCGACACCCGTGGCGGCGCCGCCCTATCGGTGCGTGCCGTGACGGGCAAGCCGATCAAGTTTGTGGGTACGGGCGAAAAGCTCGATGCCCTGGAGCCCTTCCACCCCGACCGCATGGCCTCGCGCATCCTGGGCATGGGCGACGTCCTGTCGCTGATCGAAAAAGCCCAGGCCCAGTACGGCGAGAAGCAGGCCGAGGAGCTTGCCAAGAAAATGCGCAAGGCGGAGTTCACGCTGGAGGACTTCCTGCAGCAACTTCGCCAGGTGCGCCAGATGGGGCCCCTGGACCAGATCCTTGGCATGCTGCCGGGCATGGGTCAGCTCAAACAGATCAAGAACGTTAAGGTGGACGAGAAAGATCTGGGCCATGTGGAGGCCATCATCCAGTCCATGACGGCGGTTGAGCGCAGAAACCCGGACATCATCAACGGCTCCCGCCGCAAGCGCATTGCCCGCGGCTCCGGCACCTCGGTGCAGGAGGTCAACCGGTTGCTGCGTCAATTTGAGGAGAGCAAGAAGATGATGAAGCAATTTGCCGGCATGGAAAAGGCCATGCGCAAGTCCGGCCGGGTGCCCTTCGGCCCGCGGTAAAGTTAGTGGCCGCTTTGCGGTTGCTATAGATGCATTTCAACTGTGTGAGGCACCAGGAGGTGACGTTGGTGGCAGTCAAGATTCGTCTGAAGCGGATGGGGGCCAAGAAGGCTCCGTTCTATCGCGTGGTGGTGGCGGACTCCCGCTCGCCCCGGGATGGTCGGTTCATTGATGAGGTCGGGTTCTACAACCCTACCGCCAAGCCGGCTGTGCTCAAGGTGGAGGAGGAGAAGGCCCTGGCCTGGATGGCCAAGGGGGCGCAGCCCTCTGATACCGTTCGCTCCCTGTTCTCCGGCCTTGGCCTGATGAAGAAGTTCGATGAGGCCAAGCGGGCCAAGCAGGAGGGCTAAGCCATGCGTGAGCTGGTGGAAGTCCTGTGCAAGGCCCTGGTGGACCAACCGGACCAGGTCGATGTTCGCGAGACGGAGAACGAACGCACCGTGATCATCGAGGTACGCGTGGCGTCCAGCGACATGGGCAAGGTCATCGGCAAGCAGGGGCGCATCGCCAAGGCCATCCGCACCCTGGTGAAGTCCGCCTCGGTGCGCTCCAATAAGCGCGTCACGGTAGAGTTTGTCTGATGCGGGTGGCGGTGGGGGAGATCACCGCTCCCCAGGGCGTGCGCGGTGAGGTCCGGGTCGTGCCCCTGACTGATTCGCTGGGTCGTCTCGCCTCTCTTCGCCAGGTGTGGCTGGGAGAGCCGAAGAACGTCCGCGTGGCAGTGGAGGCGGCCCGACCGCACAAAGGGTTCGTGGTCGTGAAGCTGCAGGGCATCAACGACCGCAACCAGGCGGAGCAACTCCGCGGCGTGCGGCTGGAGGTGGAGCCCGAGGAACGGGCACCGCTTGAAACGGGCCAGTACTACGTGGACGACCTGGTGGGCTGCCGGGTGGTCACCGAGGAAGGCAGGCCCTTGGGCCGGCTGGCCGAGGTGTTCCGCACGGGGGCCAACGACGTTTGGGTGGTGCGGGGCGACCCCGCCACCGGCGAGGTGTCTGAGGTGCTCTTGCCGGCGCTCAAGGATGTGGTGCGCGAGGTGGACCTGGCGGGCCGCAGGCTTGTCGTCAAGCTCCTGCCCGGGCTCGTGGACTAGGCCCAACCGGCGCGCCGGAGAAAGGGATTCAAGGTTGAAGATAACCATCCTCACGCTGTTTCCCACGATGGTGCGGGCCCCCTTTGAGGAAAGCATGCTGAAGAGGGCCAGGGACAAGGGGCTTTTGGACGTAGAGGCCGTCTACATCCGCGACTTTGCGGAGGGCCGCCACCTGGTGACCGACGACTATCCCTTCGGGGGAGGCGCCGGGCTGGTGATGAAGCCGGAGCCCATCTTTCGCGCCCTGGACCACGTGCTGCAGCAGTCGGCTCAAGCCCGGCCGCCCGGTGGCAAGTCGCCGCGCGTCATCCTGGTCGATCCCCAGGGCGAGTTGTTCAGCCAGGAGAAGGCCTGGGAGCTATCGCGGGAGGATGAGCTGATCTTCATTTGCGGCCATTACGAGGGTATCGACGAGCGCGTGCGGACCCTGGTCACGGACGAGTTGTCCATTGGCGACTACGTCTTGACCGGCGGCGAGCCGGCGGCCATGGTCATTTCCGATGCCGCGGTGCGCCTGATTCCGGGGGTTTTGGCCGAGGAGTCGGCGCTCACGGAGTCCTTCGCCGGCGGCGTGCTGGAGGGACCACAATACACCCGGCCCCGCGAGTTCCGCGGCCTGACGGTGCCGGAGATTCTGGTCTCGGGGGACCACGCCAAGGTGGCCCGCTGGCGGCGCAAGGAAGGCCTCCGGCGCACCTGGCAACGGCGTCCGGACCTTCTGGCCAAGGCCCAGCTTTCCGACGAAGACCGGAAGCTGTTGGCGGAAATCCAGGCAGAGCCAGGCCCTTAGTTGTTTGGACCGAGGCCTCATGCTATAATTTTTGGGCGTGCTACAGCTGCGGGTTGTAGGCGTTCCTTCGGAAGGAGGGACATGCAAGATGGATATGATCAAGGTGATTGAGAGCGAGCAGTTTCGCCAGGGCCTTCCCACTTTCTACCCGGGCGATACGGTTCGGGTGCAGGTCAAGGTGGTGGAGGGCGACCGCGAGCGGCTCCAGGCCTTTGAGGGCGTCGTCATCAGCCGCCAGGGCGGCGGGCTGAATGAGAACTTCACCGTTCGCCGTATTTCTTATGGCGTGGGCGTGGAGCGGACCTTCCCGCTGCACTCGCCGCGGCTGGAACGCATTGAGGTCGTGCGTCGCGGCATTGTCCGGCGCGCCAAGCTGAATTACCTGCGCAAGGTGACCGGCAAGGCGGCGCGCATTAAGGAAAGGCGCGGGTAACTTACCGGCACCGGCAACAAGGGACTGGCGAAGGCCGTCCCTTTTGTTTGTCGGTCACGTTGTTTTGTCGGTCAAGCCTGTCCCAGTTGGAGCGTGTCGCCATGGCAGAAGAGCCGACGCCGGGGGCCACATCCCGTTCCGCCATGTGGCGGGAACTGGTGGGGGTACTCACCTTTGCCCTGCTCCTGGCCCTGCTGATCCGCGCCTTTGTGATGCAGGTGGTGGTGGTGGACGGCCCCTCCATGGAGCCCACCCTCTACTCCGGTCAACGCCTGATCATCAACAAGCTGGTCTATCATTTTCGCTCCCCGTCCACCGGGGACATCATCGTCTTCGGCTACCCGCGGGATCCCTCCCGAGACTTCGTGAAGCGGGTCATTGCTGCCGGCGGCCAGACCGTGGAGATTCGCGCCGGGGTGGTCTACGTTAACGACGAACGGGTGAACGAGACCTACATCACCTATCGCTCCCACGACAACTTTCCGCGCATCCGCATCCCGGCCGGGACGCGGATGCG
>JAMDAP010000092.1 GCA_023484675.1 Bacillota bacterium | reverse complement strand
GAGGCCCACGGCGTTATCCTTGAGGCCCAGGTTCTCGGCCTTGCCGAAGGTGAGCTTGCCGTCCTGGTAGAGCTTGATGGCGCGAACCAGGGAGTTGTCGACGCGCTTCAACATCGAGGTGACAACCAACTCAGCCTTCTTCGGATCGGAATCCTTGAAGAGCATGGCCTGGTCGGAGTCCACGCCGATGGCATAGCGCTTCATGTCCTTGGCCGCATCGAGCTGGCCGAGGCCGGTCTCACCGGCCACGTTGAAGCCGATGTCCGCGCCCTGCTGGTACTGGGCCAGGGCCATCTCCTTGCCCTTGGCCGGGTTGGCGAAGTCGCCCACGTAGGAGACGGCGACCTTGATCTGCGGATCAACCTGCTTGGCGCCTTCGATGTAGCCAACCAGGAAGTCGTTGATCACCGGGATGTCCATACCGCCGAGGAAGCCAATGGTGTGCTTGTCGTTGGCCAGGGGCATCTTGGAGCCCGTCACCATGGCGGCCAGGGCGCCGGCCAGGTAGGAACCCTCGTTCTGGTTGTAGAGGATGGAGTAGACGTTGTCGAGCTTGGCCTTGGTGTAGTCAACGGCGGTGTCAAAGATGACGTACTTCTTGTCCGGGTGCTGGGGGGCAATCTTCTGCAGAGCATCGGTCATCTGCCAGGTGCCGAGGATGATCAGGTCCCACTTTTCCTCCGACACATCGGCCAGGGTGGGCTCCCACTTGCTGGGGTCGTTGCCCATCTCGATGACTTTGGCGTCGACGCCCAATTCCTTCTTGGCACGCTCGATGCCGGCGTTGGCGGAATCAAAGAACGACTTATCACCCAGGGTGCCGTTGATGAGCAGGACAACCTTCATCGGAGCCTTGGCCTGATCGCCACTGGTGGCGGGCTGGGCGGGCGCTGCGGTCTTGCCGCACCCGGCCAGGACGGTCGCCAGCAGGGCCAGGACCAGAAGCACGGGGACGAACCTCTTCATTCGACTTCCTCCCTCTCCTGTTGGATCCAACTTTGACTCAAGCGGTGAAGGACCGGAGGAACAGGGCGGCCACCCGGCGCCGGTCAACGTTCAAGCAGACCGTCACGCTGGGTTCCTTGCCGCTCCTGCCGGTGTGGTCCACCGCCGTAAGCCCGCGAGCAATCCATGATGCCTGGTCTCTCCCGCGCCCGCCTACTGCCGGCGCAGGAACTCCTCGACTTCCTGCCGCGACGGCATCGAGGTCTGGGCTCCGAACCGCGTCGTCGCGAGAGCGCCGGCGGCGTTGGCGAAGACCACCGCTTCCTGCAGAGACTTGCCCTCCACCAGGGCTGTGGCCAAGGCACCGCCGAAGGCGTCGCCGGCCGCTGTGGTGTCCACGGCCTGCACGGAAAAGCCGTCTACGTGCTCAAAGGTATTGCCCGCCGCCACCAAGGCACCGCGGGCTCCGAGCTTCACCAGGACGGCGCCCACGCCGGTGCGCAGCAGATCTACCGCTGCCAGCTTGGCAGTGCGGGCGTCGCTCACGGTGCGGCCGGTGAGGATGGAGGCCTCAGTCTCGTTGGGGGTGATGATGTCCACCTGCCGCAGCAGTTCCACCGGCAACTCCCGTGCCGGGGCCGGGTCGAGCATAACGGTGACTCCGGCCTTCTTGGCGGTCTCCGCCGCCCGTAGGACGGTCTCCAGAGGCACCTCCAGCTGCAGCATCAACACCTTGGCCCCTCGGATGACTCCTGCCCACGTATCGACGTCCGCGGGAGACAAATTTCCGTTGGCTCCCGGGATGATGACAATGCTGTTTTCGGCCCGGTCGTCCACAGTGATCAGGGCCGTGCCTGTGGGAGCGCCCGGAGTCACCAGGACGTGGTCCGCATCCACACCGTCCTTGCGCATGCCCTCGATGAGGGCACCGCCGAAGACGTCGTCGCCGATGCGCCCGACCATGGCCGCGCTGGCGCCAAGCCTGGCCGCCGCGACGGCCTGGTTGGCCCCCTTGCCTCCGGGCACCGTCTTGAAGTCACTGCCGGTCAGCGTTTCACCAGCCGCCGGGAAGCGCGGCACGCGCGCCACCAGATCGATGTTCAAGCTGCCCAGGACCACGATCTCAGCCATCAGATCCCTCTCCCCTTCCCTCCACAGGAATCCCGTACCACCAAGGTGGGTGCCAGGATGACCTGCTTCGGATCCCGGGGGGCCTGGCCCCCCATCCGTTCCAAGAGCATGTCCGTAGCTATCACGCCCATCTGGTAGGCCGGCTGGCTGATGGTCGTCAGCCCCGGCTTGACGAATGACGCCAGACCAATGTCGTCGAAGCCCACCACCGCAACATCCTCGGGAACCCGCCCCCCGGCGTCCTCCACGGCCCGAATGGCGCCAATGGCCATCATGTCATTAGCGGCGAAGACCGCGGTCACGCCCGTCTCCAGGAGTTCCCGCATGCGGGCATAGCCGGAGGCGTACTTGAAGTCCCCCGCCCTGACCAGGCCCTCTGCCGGAGGCACCCCTGCCTCCCTCAGGGCCGCCTCGTAGCCGAGGCGCCGGTCTTGGCTGGTAAAAAGGTGCGGCGGTCCGCTGATGTGCCCGATTGTCCGATGCCCCAGCCCCAGCAGGTGCCGGGTGGCGAGGCAGCCGCCGCCGAAGTTGTCCAGGAAGACCGAATCCACCGTCCCCTGCTCCAGACGACGGTCGGTGAGTACCACCGGGATGCGATCCGATAAGGACGCCCACTGTTCTTGATTGGCCAGGGAACAAAACGTCAGCACGATGCCGTCCACGCGCTGCTCCTGCAGCGTCGAGATGTACGAAGCTTCCTGGGCTGGATCGTCATCGGTGTTGCAGAGGATGACGGTGTAGCCGGCCCCGCATGCGGCGTCCTCCACTCCCCTGGCGACGGCGGGGAAGAACGGGTTGGTGATGTCGGGAAGGACCAGGGCCACGGTGCCAGTTCGGCCGGTGGTCAGAGCGCGGGCGGCACGGCTGGGCTCAAAGTGCAGCTCCTCCACCGCCTGCAGCACCCTCTGCCTGCTCTCGGCGCTGACGTAGCCGCTGCCATTGATGACGCGAGACACCGTAGAAACCGCCACGCCCGCGACTCTAGCGACGTCCTTGATGGTGCTTCGCTTCACTTCTCACTCGCTCGATTCTTCAGATGATGGGGCGCGGTCTCACCCAGCGCCGCCGAAGCCCGCCGCCCGCCGGGCTGTGCGCCGGCGCTGGCAGATGTGTGGAACCGTGCTCACAATCGGGCGGTGGATGAGGAACCCTTTCCATAACCTCCGAGGTATTCGACAAGTCTTTGTCGGTTCCTGCCGGTCTTCAGGTGCCGAAACAACGCCTGCCGGTGGAAGAATCCGCATTGTTTCGCCTCCCGTCACCAACAATTCCTGCAGTCAATCACGCTGCTGCCTCAAGCCGTGAGGGCGGCAAACGTTCGGAAGAAGGTCCACGCCACTTCCTCGACGAATTCAAATCCGTGGCTTCCGTGGCTAATCTTCTATGAACCTTACCGTAGGAGGTAACAGCATGCGCGTTTCGATAGAGTCTGTGGGTGCCGATGTCGTCTTTCGCGCCACCGGCGAGGGTTCAGAGCAGACTATCGTGGTGGACGCCCGTCACAGCGATGGGGTCGTGCCGGAAGGCCCAAGGCCGATGGAGCTTCTGGCCATGGGACTGGGCGGCTGCCTGGCCGACAACGTCGTGGTCATCCTGAAGAAGAAGCGCGTCCCGTTCCTCGGTGTTCGCATGGACATCGAGGCCGATCGGGCCCCGGAGTCGCCCAAGCGATTCACGGCTCTGAGGCTCCGCTGCGTCGTCGAGGCCGAAGGCCTCACCCAGGAGGCCCTGGATAAGGTTCTGGAGTTGGCGGCCAAGTACTGCTCGGCCCATGCCACTCTGACCCAAGGTGTTCCCATCACCACCGTAGCGGCTATTGAAGCGCCTGCCAGCCCTCTTCCCAGGTCCTGAGCGCACGAACGGAAAGGCCGCACCCACGCCGGGTGCGGCCTCTTTCTCGACGTCCTACCTGGCGGAGACGGCCAGGGTCAACTGCCCACTGCCCAGGGTCAGGTTGTCCAGAGTGACAGGTTGGCCGCCAATGGCCAGGTTGGTGAGGGGAATGCTGAGCGTCTGAGCCTCCGCATCCACCTGCACGCCAGACGCCTGCGAGGCGACAAGCCGCAGGGCTGTCCCCACCGGCAAGGGGAGGTTGCCCACAGCCACACGGTCCACCTTCAGCGCCAGGACGCCATTGGAGACAGACGGGTTGCCGCTGAGCACCAGGCTCACCGGCCGGCCGCCCGCCTCCAGGTTGGCCTGCAGCTCCAGGAGGCCCGGCGCCAGACTGACGTCCACGCCCTGTACGGCACCGGCCCCCGACTCACCGAAGCCCTCCGCCAGCAGGGCGCGCACCTCGGTCTGGGACAGGGTGACCTGCGC
>JAMDAP010000131.1 GCA_023484675.1 Bacillota bacterium | reverse complement strand
AGCTCATCCGCTTTGCAGAAGCCGAAGAGTTCGACCTGAAGAAGGCTTTGGCACTCGTTGGCGCTCAAGACCTCCCCTGGCTGCCCGCCGGGGCTGAGGCGACCCTGGCCGAGGCACAAGCCCTCATGGAGAGGCTCCGGGTCCAGGGCGGCGCCGCCACCGAAGGCGCGGCTGGCGAAGGCGCGGCCGGCGAAGGCGCGGCCGGCGGAGGCCAGGAGGAGGCCCTGCAGCAACTTCCCGAGCGGCTGGCGGCGCTGGCCACTGCGGCTGCGCGGCGTCAGTATGACCTCGAACGGCAGATAGGCGGGCTGGTGGGAGAGAAGGAAGAACTGCAGAAGGCCCTGGCCGACCTGGCCCAGCGGCGCTTGGGCTACAACGAGCACGTGACGCAGCTCCGCCGGTTGATCACCGAGGACAGCCGCCGGTTCGGGAGCGAGGCGCAGCCCCAGGTTCTTTGCGAGCTGCTGGAGATTCCCAACGAGAAATGGCAGGACGCCGTGGAGGGTTACCTCAACACCCAGCGTTTCGACCTGATCGTGCCCCCGGCCGCCTTCGACCGCGCCCTGGCCGTCTACGAGGGGCGCAAGCGGGAGTTCAAGCTGCACGGCGTCGGGCTGGTGAATACGGGCAAGGTCTTGGAACAGCCCAGCGGGGTGATGCCCGGCTCGTTGGCCGAAGAGGTCGAAACCAACGACCCCTATGCCCGGGCCTATGCCGCCCGCCTCCTGGGGCAGGTGATGAAGTGCGAGACGGAACAGGAGTTAAAGCGCCACCGCCTCGCCATTACGCCCACCTGCATGACCTACCGCAACCACACCGCCCGCCAGATCGCCCCCGCCGTGTACGCCGTGCCCTTCATCGGGGAGCGGGCCCTGCGGCGCCAGCGGGAACTCAAGGAGGCGCGGCTGCGTGAGGTGACCGCAGCCCTTGAGGAACTGCGCCGGGAGCAGGGCACTTGCCGCGACCTCGTTGGCCTTCTCCCCGACAAGCGCGACCGCTACACACAGATGTCCGGCCTCTGGCGTCAAGCCTTGCGTGTGCCGGAGGCTGCCGCCAGGGTCCAGGATCTGCAGGTGCAACTGGCCGGCGTCGACCGGCGGGAGCTGGACCAGATCGACGCGGCCATCCGCCAGGCGCAGGAGGAGGAGCGGCAACTCAGCGAGCGCATCGGGTTGCTGCAGAACCGGCAGGGTCAGAACGAGACACTGCTGAAACAGCTGGCCCAGGCCACTCCTGGCGTTGAGGCGGATCTGGCGGAACGGCGGGTGGACCTGGAGCGGCAGGCCCTGGAGTCGCCGGCTGCGGCAGAGCGGGGCGACCTGCGCTACCAGGCCGAACGCCGCCGCTGGAGCAACGCCCAGGTCGCCGATCGCTTTGGCCGCAACCGGACCACCAACCGCAGCAAGCTCAGCAACCTTCGGGACAACCTGATTCGGTTGCGCAGCAACTACAACCGCGACTACCAGTTTGGCGGTGCCGTGGAGGCTTTCAGCAATGACGCCTATGACGACGAGCGCCAGAAGCTGGCGGGCAGCGAGCTGCCGAGCTTTCGCGAGCAAATCGCCAAGGCGCGTGAGGCGGCGGAGCAGGAGTTCAAGGAGCACTTCATCCACCGGCTCCACGAGCACCTGGAGACGGCGGAGAACGCCTTTGACGACCTCAACAAGGTGCTCAGGGGGATCACCTTCGGCAGTGATCGCTATGAGTTCATCGCCAGGGCCACGGAGGAGTACCGCGATTACTACAAGATGATCATGGACGAGTTCCTGATGGAGGGGCAAAGCCTCTTCAGCCAGGCCTTTCAGGATAAGTACCGGGAGACCATTGATGACCTTTTCCGCCGCATGCTGGACGTGCCGGAGGAGGAACAGCAGCACAACATCGAAAGGCTCACCGACTACCGCACCTACCTCGACTATGACATCCGCATCCACCACGCCGGCGGCGAGACCACCCTGTTCTCCAAGGTGTCCTACGAAAAGTCCGGCGGCGAAACGCAAACCCCCTACTACGTGGCGATGATCGCCTCTTACCTGCAGGCCTACCGCCTTCCCTACAACCCCGATGCCGCCAGGCTGGTGCTGTTTGACGAAGCCTTCAACCGCATGGACCCGGACCGGGTCGAGAACATGCTGGCCTTTCTGAACCAGCTGGAGCTTCAGGCGATCATCGCCGCCCCTACGGACAAGTGCCAGCTCATCGCTCCCTACGTGCCAACGACGGTGCTGGTGATGCGCAACGGACGGCGGGTATGGCTGGAGGACTACGATCAGGTGATCGGAGCTGGAACTGCAGGCGGCGAGGCGCCGTCCGGGACGGTGCTGGGAAGCGCCGGTGAGGTCGCTGCCGCCGCCGGCGACCAGGGCGAGGCCGCCGGTGAGGCTGCCTCCGGAGACGGGGGCGAAGATGTCCAGTGAAAGACTACGAGCGCCTGATCTTGGACCAACTCCTTGACCGCTACGAGCGCAGCAGCCATTTCCGCCAACCTCTGGGCAGCCGGACGGTCCGGGGCGTCTACCTGCCCTTTGATTCAAAGACTTTCCCGGACTACTGGGTGGAGGAGACGCCGGACTACCGCCTGGAAATCAACCGGGCGGCGCGGTCGCTGGCGGGGCGCAGCCTGATCCGCCTTTATTGGGCGCCCCTGGCGCGGGGTCAGGTGTTGGCCAAGGCTGGCCTGGTTTTGGATCAAGTGGACGCCGCCTACGCCGCTGCGGGCAGAAGGCCCAAGCGTGACAAGGAGGGGGCCTGGCGCGACGTGGCCGAGGCCTGGCTGACGCGGTGGGGCGGCGCCGGTGGCGATGCCCCGTCCTGGGGGGCCTCGCTGCTTCGGGCTGTCATTGAGGCGCTGGCGGCGCACCGGCCGCTTCCCTTGGGCCTCTCGCTGGATCAACCCGCCGAGTTCGACCGCCTGTGCCGCGTCATTGACGCTCTTGATCGGCTGGAGGATGAACTGCCACGCCGCATCTTTAGCGTCCGGACCCTGGGTGACTCCAAGGCGCTGGACGGCCGCCTGGGCAGGCTTCTGGTCAAAGCCGTCCAGCAGTTTTCGCCCATGGCGGAGGATCTGGAGGACCAGGAGGAAGTGCTGGCCAGCCTTGGCCTTGTGAACAACCCGCAGCACGTTTTCGTGTCTGGACCCCTGGTCATCGGGCACGGCGGCCGGCTGCTGGACCTCGGCCACTTTCATCCTGACGTTGGGCTGCCGGTAGACATGGTGCAGAAAGCCACGATCGAGAGGCTGGACGCGGACGCCGTCCTGACCGTGGAGAACCTGACCAGCTACTACGAGACGGCCCGGTGGTTGCAGCCGGGCCAACACGGTGGGCACGAGAAGGTTCTGGCCGTCTACCTGGGGGGCTACCACAACCGGGTGCGGCGCCTGTTCTTGGTCAAGCTGTGGCAGTTCGCCCAGATGAGTGGCCGGGTCGTCCGCTTCTACCACTGGGGCGACCTGGACCTGGGAGGGGTGCAGATCTTTCACCACCTGGCGACCCGCACGGGCATTCCCCTCGAACCGTGGCTCATGGACGCCGGAACGTACCTGGCGCACCTGGACGCGGGGACATCCTTCGACTCCAGCTACAGGTCGCGCTTGCAGGACTTGATGGGCCAGCCGGGCTACGAGCCCTTCCACGACCTGCTGGCCGAAATGGTGGGCCACGGGCTTCGCATCGAGCAGGAAAGCATTCGCCCGGGCCGCGAGTCGCCATCGTCCTCCATGCCCTAAAGGTGTAGGGCTGACGCCTCCCGTGCCAAACGGCAGGTATCTTCCGAAGCAGGGCGAATCTTCCCAAGAACATAACAATCACGGTCGCCCTCATAACGGACTGCCGAACAGGAGGAGTGCCCGCGTGGCCGAGCAGCAGTGGTTCGAGCCCAGCCCCGAGACCGTAGCCCAGGCCAACATCACGCGGTACATGCAGGAGCAGGGATTCGAGAACTACCAGGACCTCTGGCGCTGGTCCGTGGACAACAAGGAGGCCTTTTGGGCGGACATGGCCCGCGGGCTCCACTGGTTCCGCCCCTGGGACCGGGTGCTGGAAGGGCAGCCGCCGCGGGTCAAGTGGTTCGCCGGCGGACAGACCAACATCTGCTTCAACGCCCTGGACCGCCACGTGCTGGGCGCCGGCCGCGACGGCGGCGCCGCGGGCAGCCCGCAGGACAAGACGGCCTTCCACTGGGAGGGCGAGCCGGGGGACCGGCGCACCATCACCTATCAGGACCTGTATCGTGACGTCAACCTGCTGGCGGCGAGCCTGCAGGAGATGGGTATCGGCTCCGGAGACCGCGTGGTGCTGTACCTGCCGCGCGTGCCGGAATACGTGGTGGCCATGCTGGCGTTGGCTCGCATCGGCGCCGTGCACTCCGTGGTCTACACTGGCTTCTCGATGCAGGGGCTGCGCCAGCGTCTTTTCGACTGTCGGGC
>JAMDAP010000142.1 GCA_023484675.1 Bacillota bacterium | reverse complement strand
CGAGGCGGCCACCGAGTCCAGGGAGAAGGCGTCGCCGAGCACCGGGTCGCCGGAGTAGATGCGCGCGGCCAGCAGGATCCCCCCGATCGCGCCCACCAGGCCGGCCAGGGTGTAGCCCAGGATGGCGGTCCAGTCGACGTTGACGCCAGAGCGGCGGGCGTGCTCGCGGTCGCCGCCCGTGGCATAGAGGTGCCGGCCCGGGCGCGTGAAGGAGAGGAAGGCCCAGGCCGCCAGGTACAGGAGCACCAGGCCGACCCCGAACATGGTCACCGGCCCGGCGCTCCAGTTCATAAAGCGGGTAAACGTCCGGTCCACGCTGCCGCCGGGAGCGTCGCGCAGGTACAGGGCCGCGCCCTTGACCACAGCCATACTGCCCAGAGTCATCAGCAGAGGCGGCACCCGCAGGCGCACCACGCCGGTGCCGTTGATGAAGCCCACCAGGGCACCCATCGCCAGGGCCAGAACCAGGGCGGCCCAGATGTTCAGACTGCCGTTTCGGCCGCTGAAGGAGAGGATGACGGTGGCAAGGCTCACCACCGAGCCGATGGACAGATCGATGCCGCCCAGGAGCAGGACGATCGTCTGGCCCACGGCCACCGCGGCCAGAGGCGTAACCTGTGTCACCACGTGCCGGAAGTTCTGCTGTGTCCGGAAGGTGGGAGACAGGATGAGCGTCAGGACCACCAGAGCCGCCACCAGAAGGTAGATGGGTACGGCGCGCCGCGCCTGACGAACCACGGAACCGCGCATCACGCCACCCCCCCGCCGCTGCTCAAGGCCATCAGCCGTTCCTCCGAGGCCTCTTCACCCCGGACCTCGCCGGCGACCGCGCCCTCGTACATGACGTAGATGCGGTCCGATAGGCCGATGAGTTCCAGCATGTCGCCCGTTGCTATAAGGACGCCGACCCCCTGGTCCGCCAGCCGGCGCAGAAGGCGGTAGATTTCCACTTTGGTCTGAATGTCGATGCCCCGGGTGGGCTCATGAAGTACGAGCAGCTTGGGCTGCGTCAGCAGCCACTTGGCCAGGATGACCTTCTGCTGGTTGCCGCCCGACAGGTTACCGACAATCTGGTCGGCGGTTGGCGCCTTGACCGCCAGCTTGCCCATGTACTCGCCCACCATCGCCTGCTCCTGCTTGGCCTGCACAAAGCCCAGCCGCAGCACTTTGGCCAGGGACGCCAGAACCATGTTCTCGCGGATGGTCAGCGGCAGGACCAGGCCCTCCGCTTTGCGGTCGTCGGGAATGAAGGCCAGCCCCGCGTCGATGGCAGCGGCCGGCGAAGCAATGCGAACCGGCTTCCCGTCCATCAGGACTTGCCCGGTGGCAAAGGGTTCAATGCCGAAGATACCGCGGATCAGTTCTCGCTGCCCCTGGCCTTCCAGACCGCCGAGGCCCACGATCTCGCCCCAGTGCAGCTTGAGGTTGACGCTGCAGGCGCTGCCCGCGGGAGCGGCGTCCCGCAGTTCCAGCAGGGGCTGGCCGCCGGCCGGTTCACGCCGGCGGGGCGGAAAGGTCTGGGTCATCTCCCGGCCGACCATCAGTTGAATCAGGCGGCTGCGGTCGAGATGGTCGATGGGCAGCGTGTCCACGCGCCGACCGTCCTTCATCACCATGACCTCGTCGCTGATCTCGAAGACCTCGTCCAGCCGGTGGGAAATGAACACCACGGACGTGCCCTGGGAGCGCAGCCGGTCAACCAGGGCAAGGAGGCTTCCGGCCTCCACCTTGGACAGGCTGGACGTCGGCTCATCGAGGATGAGCAGGCGCGGCCGGTGACTCCAGGCCTTGGCAATCTCCACCATCTGCCGCTCCGCCGGCGACAGGGCATAGACCATCGCGTCCAGGTGGATGGCGGGGCTGATGTCCGCCAAGGCCTCGCCGGCCCGGCGGTAGATCTCACGGGTCCGGAGGAAGCCAGAGCGCGCCGTGGGTTCGGAGCCCAGCAGGATGTTCTCGGCCACCGTCAGGTGCGGCAGGAGGCTCAGCTCCTGGTGCACGGTGGCGATACCCAGGGATGCCGCGTGATGGGGGTCGCGTACCCTCGTGGGCGTGCCCTTCAGCAAGATCTCGCCGCCGTCCGGCTGATAGACGCCGCTCAGCAGGTTGACCAGGGTGCTCTTGCCCGCGCCGTTCTCGCCGACCAGCGCCAGTACCTGGTGAGCGTTGCACTGAATGGAGACGTCGGTGAGCGCCTTCACGCCGGGGAAGGTTTTGGTCAGGCTGCGCCCTTCCGGTCCCGGCCTCTCCCTCCACCTACTTGCTCCCATCCGATGCTTACTTCTTGAAGAGGGCCTTGATCTGGTCGTCGGTCAGCTTGGTCTGGGTCCAGAAGGAGTCGGGGAGGTCGGCGCGGACGAACTTGTCCAGGTTTTCATCGGTGATGGTGGGAGCCGGGATGTAGTCATCCTTGGTGACCTGCTCGCCCTTCAGGGCCTTCAGCGCGACCTCGAGGGATTCAGCGGACAGCCAGGTGGGCTTGGAGGCAGCGACCGCGGTGAAGCCGGCCGGCTGAAGTTCCTTCCATTTCTTGAGGAAGCCGTTGTTGTCCTCGCCGGTCATCGGCACCAGCTTGCGCTTGGCGGCCTGGAAGGCCTCGATGGCTCCCAGGGTCATCTCGCCGCCCTGGGACCAGACGCCGTCGATCTGGGGATTGGCAGCCAGCAGGTTGGCCGTGGCGGCCTTGGCCTTGGCGTAGTCCCAATCGGCGCCCTGCACACCGACGATCTTGATGCCGGGGTTCTTGTCGAAGACTTCCTTGGCGCCCTTCCAGCGGTCGTCGCTCACGGAGATGCCGGCGATACCGTTCAGCGCGATGATGTTGCCCTTGCCGCCTAGCTTGTCGATCAGCCACTGCGCACCGGCGCGACCGAAGTCAACGTCGTCCACGGTCACCAGGGCGGTGTACTTGTCGGTATCGGCCTTGGCGGCGGCCAGGATGACCTTGATGCCGGCATCGGCGGCCTTCTCCAGGACAGGGGCGATGGCGGAAGGCGAGTTCGGGGTGACGATGATCGCGTCGACCTTCCTGGCGATCATGTCCTCGATGTTGGCGATCTGCTTGTCAACCTTGCCTTCAGACTCGGTGTAGACAACGTTCTTGATGTCGCTCTTGTGGCGCTCAGCAGCACCCTTGAACTCCTGCATCATCTGCACGGACCAGGTGTTGCCGACGAAGTAGATGTCGTAGCCGATGACGAAGGGGCCTTTGGTCGCAGACGGCGCGGGGGTGGTCGGCGCCTGGACGGCGGGCTTGGAGCTGCAGCCGGCGGTCAGAGCCACCAGGGAAACCAGCAGCAACACGGAGACAATGCGCGTCAAGCGTTTCAAGCTTCTCTACCTCCTGGGATAGTGGGTCAAACACGCAGTGGGTCAAACACAAGGGCTCCTGCCTTGCCACGATTCACCTCCCGGCAAGGCCGTTTTGTTCGGAGTCAGTTCTTGCTATTGAATCACGGCCAGGCTCTGCCGCACCCAATCCAGGCGGGCCGGCGGAATCAGGCCATAATTGTAGAAGTTGAACGACTGGGTGCCGGCCTTGGCGGCTTCCTGCACCTTGGCCACGAGTTCCGACTCGCCGGTCACCTCGGGATAAAAGACCCGCAGGCCGGTCGAGAGGTACTTGTCAGCCGGAATCTGCTTGCGGGCGTCGGCGATGTCCAGCCCCACCTGGGGCGCCTTGGTGTCGTAGGTGCAAACCACCACGCCGTCGGACACCCGCGACAGTTCTTCGAAGTCGATGCCGAAAAGCCAGGCCTGGCGGGTCAGCAGGCTCAGGAAGTAGACCTGCGTCACCGGGTTGACGGCTCCCCGGATTTCCCGGGTGAGGGAGGTCACGGGCTCGTGCCGCCAGCGCAGGTACTCGTACACCTCGGGCGCGTTGCGGAACCCTTCCACGCCCCTGGCCACAAAGTCCGGGTCCTGCCCCGGGATTGGCCGGTTGCAGGTCTCCTCGATCCAGCGGCGCACCGTGCGCCGGGCCGCCTCCGCATCCACCCCGGCCTTGGCCGCCCTGGCCCGGCAGGAATCGCAGAAGCAGAGCGACAGCAGGAAGTCGTCCTTGACGGTGAGTCCGACGCCGTCCTTTTCGTGGTGGAACTCATGGGCAAAGCCCATGAAGTTGGGCGACTCCAGCTCCACCGAATCGAGGGCGTAGCGCTCCGTCATGTCGGCGATGAGCGTGGTGACGTAGGCCCGGGCGTCGGGGTTGCTGGGGCAGAGGCTGTAGTAGTTGCGGTCACCGAAGGCGTTCTCCGTGGTCACCTGGGGATAGGCCTGGCCAATTCGGGTGTTGTGCAGACAGACCGTCCAGGCGTTGAGGCTGAAGTTGCGCTTTGCTTTGGTCTCCGCCAGCTGCCGCAGCACGTCGCCGCGCTCGTGCACCAGGGCGGCCACCTTGGGCTTGATTAACAGATTTTCGTAGCGGCCCTGGGCGCC
>JAMDAP010000082.1:1316-4441 GCA_023484675.1 Bacillota bacterium | reverse complement strand
TTGAACACCATCGCCTCCATCTTCGGCGTACCGGGCGCGCACCGCCTCCGGGGCGATGTCGGCCACGTAGGTGCTCTGGGGCACGGCCAGGATGATCTCGCCCAGGCTCCAGACCACGGCGGCCACGTAGATGAACAGGGGAACCAGGGCCAGCGCGGCGCCGGCGAAGAGCACGTAACCGACGGCAAAGACAAGAGAGCCGGTGAAGGCCACCACCGCCATCGGGAACCGCTCGAAGACGGCGGTGATGGGCAGCTGCAGCAGCACCACCAGCAGGCCGTTGATGGTCCAGATGAGGCCGTAGACCCGATCGTAGTTGGGGAGCCGGTCATACAGAGTGAGGGCGTAGGTGGAGTTGACCTGCTGGTAGCCGAGCTGGCTGAGGATGCCGGCCAGAACGAAGATCAGCAGGGCCCGGTCGCGAAAGACGGTGCCCCAGGCGGCCAGGACATCGCGCGGTGTCCGCCCCGCGGCGCGGCCGGCGCTCCGGGCCTGGGCTGGAATGGTCTCCGGCACCTTCCACAGGATGAGCAGGCCGGCCACTGTGCTGGAAGCGGCGGCGATGATGAAGATCAGCTCTTGGTGGGAGACGCCCAGAAGGCCGCCGAGCAGCGGCCCTATGCCGACGCCCAGGTTGGTGGACACGCGGCTGAGGCCGTAGGCCTCGGCGCGTCGCTCCGGCGGTGTAACGTCGGCGATGGCGGCGGTATAGGCCGGCTGAAAGAGCGAACCCACCAGGCCGTTGAAGAAGGCCAGGATGGCGAACTGCCAGACCTGGCCGGCAAAGGCATAGCCGAGCAGCACCAGGATGCGCAGTGACATGGCGCCGAGCAGGACCGGCCGCCGGCCGCGCACGTCGGAAAGCTGGCCGGAGACCAGGTTGCCGAAGATGGAGGCGATGGGGTTCAAGGCCAGCACCAGGCCGGTCATGCCGTTGGAGGCGCCGGCGCGCTTGAGGAAGAGGCTCATAAAAGGAATCGCCATCCACAACGTGGTCATATCGACCAGCCGGCTGAGCGACAGCACCCACAGGATTGGGCTAAAGCGACGATAGACGTTCTGCAGATAGTGCACGGGTGGACCTCCTCCAACATTCCCATAGTACTGGAGGGCGGGGCGCCATACAAGACACGTCAAGATTTGACAAGGGGTTTCCTTGGAACGCCTGGAAAACAGAGGAATTCGCACACCTTGCGTCGAATCACGACAAGTCGTAAAACCCCACCGGGTCCAAGGGGGGATTGCCTTGGCTCCTAGAACCCGGCAGAACGATTCCTACGGACTTCCCTTCGACAACCTGAAGCGGTCCATTGTCCGCATCTACTGGCTGGGACTGCTGGTGGCCATGGGGGCCCTGGTCTGGCCTTCCCCGCTGGTGGATCAGTGGCGCCTGCTGCCCCTGCTGGCCGCGGCCGGTGTTGCCGCCGGCATCGCCGGCCCCTGGCTGTTGGACCGCTTTCGCCGGTCTCGCTGGTACCTGGCCGTGCTGGCTGTGGGGGCCACCGGGCTTGGTTTCCTGATTCACGTGACGCGTGGCGAACTCTCCCCATTCTGGCACTTCTACCTGGTGATGATGGCCCTGGTGGCAGCCCTCTTTCCGCCGCGGCGGGCTCTGGTGGGCGTCACCCTGATCGGCCTGGCCGGCCTCACCCCGGCTTTGTGGGACTACCACCCCGAGTACCTGCGGCAGGCCTTCGTGTCCATGCTGTTTTACGCCTTTGTGGCGCAGTTCGTCGGCGCCACCGCCTCCGGCCTCACCCAGGAGCGGCGGCAGAAGGACCACCTGGAGCGGCTGGCCGAGGTCTCTCGCACCGCCACCTCCCTGGACCTGAACGCCACCCTGCAGGGGACGGCGGAGAACCTGGTGGCGGCCACCGACGCCGACTCCGGCTTCATCTTCTTCGTGCAGGAGGATCGCATCCGGCCGCGGGTCGTGGTGCTGTCACCCAATCAGTATACGGAACGGGAATTTGAGATCCTGCGCCAGTTCTCCCTCAGCCAGGGCGAGGGCCTGGTGGGATGGGTGGCGGAGCATGGAGAGCCTATCCTGTCCGGCGACACCAGTCATGACGCGCGGGCGGTGCAGGTTCCGGGGACGGCGGAAGAGCCTGAATCGTCCGTGGTGGTACCGATGAAGCTGGACGGCAAGGTGATTGGCGTTATCCTGCTGAGCCGGGTTGGACGGGATCACTTCGACGGTGAGGATCTCAACCTGGTCCAGATCATGGCCGACCAGACCGCGGTCTCGGTGGAGAACGGCCGGCTCTACGAAGAGGCCACGAGCCGGGCGGCCCGCCTGTTCACCCTGTCGGAGGTGACGCGGGCGGCCCAATCCTCCCTGGATCCCCAGACCCTGCTGTCGCGGGTCGAGGCGGAGCTGAGCCGGTTCTTCCACTTCCAACGCTTCGCAATCGGAGTGCTGGACGCCTCCGGCCAGGCCTATCACGTCACCTACCAGAGCGGCAAGTATACCGTGCCGCAGGCCGAAGCCTCGAACGCGTCGCCTGTCGAGGGCTCAATTTTGGAGTGGATGGTCCGCGAGAACCGCGCCTATTGGGCAGCGGATCTGGCCCTGGAAACGAAGTTCTGGGAGGACAAGCAGCTGCTGGAGAATGGCCTGCGCTCGGTGATGCGGGCGCCCCTCTGGGCGGAGGACCGGGTGATCGGCCTCTGTTCTATGTCCAGCGATCGGGCGGGCGCCTTCGGCCGCGAGGACGCCGAGCTGTTTGACGACATCGCCCGCGTCATCGGCCTGGCCCTGCACCATGCCCGCGTCCACCAGGAGCTGAAGGAGCGGGCGGTCCAGGTGGAGGTCATGAGCCAGGTGGCCCTGGCCGCCAATGCCAGCCTCAACCTGCCCTCTGTGGTGCAGGCCCTGGACCGCGAACTGCACCGCATTCTGCCCTTCGACCGGCTCGACCTGCTGCTGGTTGAGGAAGGCGGCAAGACCTACCGCCGCGTCGTGGAAGAGCCCGAGCCACCCGTGTCCATCGAAGGATCCGTCCTGGCCTGGCTGGCGGAACACCGCCAGCCCCTGGTGCAGAACGATCTCCAGAAGTCGTCGCGCTTTGCCGGGGGTGCGGCGGCCGTCGCCGCCGGTATGTGCTCCTGCCTGACGGTGCCGC
>JAMDAP010000082.1:0-1290 GCA_023484675.1 Bacillota bacterium | reverse complement strand
GGTGGGGGGCCTGGCGTTTCACCACCGCTCGCCGGGCGTTTACGGCGAGCACCAGGTGGACGTGGCCGTGCAGGTGGGGCGCCAGGCGGCCATGGCCGTCAACAACGCTCGCCTCTTCGCCGAGATGGAGCGGTTGGCCACCACCGACCCGCTGACCGGCCTGTTCAACCGCCGCTTCTTCCACTCCGCCTGGGAGGAGATCTCCCAGCGGGCCCATGAAGCCGCCTCTCCCCTCAGCGTGTTGATGATCGACGTCAACAACTTTAAAGGTTATAACGACCGCTACGGGCATCTGGCCGGCGACGGGCTGTTGCGGGAGACGGCTGAGATCCTGCAGCAGCAAGTGCGTGGTTCCGACGTGGTGGCACGCTATGGCGGCGACGAGTTTGTCGTCCTCATGCCGGATACCACCGAGGAGCAGGCCAGGCGCGTCAAGGAGCGGATCGAGCGGGCGGTGGCGACCCGTAACGCGCTGCACTCCGGCGAGGGAGGGCCGCTGGCTCTGGACATCGGCATCGAGTCGGGCCGCGGGGCGGCCTTGGAACGCTTGTTGACCAAGGCCGACCAGGCCATGTACCGGGCCAAGGAGTCCTCCGACCGCCGCCAACTGCGCGCGGTGGTGGAGGCCTCAGAGCAGGAGCGGCAGCGCCTGGCGGTGCAGACGGTGCTGTCTTTGGCCAAGATCGAGGAGATGAAGGACGCCTACACCCGCGGCCACTCCGAACGCCTCCGCGACTACGCCATGGAGGTGGGGCAGGTTCTGGGGCTGGGGGAGACGGATTTGCAGAACATCGCCTATGGCGCCATGCTGCACGATATAGGCAAGGTGGCCATCCCCAGCGAGCTCCTGCACAAGCCAGGCGAGCTGACGCTGCAGGAGCAGCGCATCATGCGCATGCATCCCATCTTCGGCGAGGCCATTGTGGCTGATGTGGAGCTGCTGCAGGGGGCCAGGTCCATCATCCGCCATCATCAGGAGCGCTACGACGGGCGCACCAGCGGCGACCGCCCGGGTTATCCGGACGGGCTCAAGGGCGGGGAGATCCCGCTGGGCGCCCGCATCATCGCCGTGGTGGATGCCTACGATGCCATGACTACTGACCGACCCTATCGGTCGGGGATGAAGCCGGAGGACGCTCTGGCCGAACTGCGGGCCAACGCCGGCACGCAGTTCGATCCCGACGTGGTGCGGGTCTTTGAGAACATCGTACGCTCGTGGTGGACCTCCAACTGAAGAGTGGCGAACGGGTCACAAAAAGACGGCTGAAAAGGCGGTTGCGCACCCATACT
>JAMDAP010000080.1:1559-4451 GCA_023484675.1 Bacillota bacterium | reverse complement strand
CAGCGGCACCGTAATGGAAGAAGTGGGAGAGGGCGTCGCGCTGGAGCACATCCTGGGGGAAATCTCACCGGCCGGGGTGATTATCGGCGAGGCGACGGGGCTGAACCTGAACATTGGCCAGCGGGGCAGGGCGGAAATCCTTGTGGAAACCCGGGGCCGGTCCGCCCATTCAGCAAACCCACAGGTGGGCGTCAATGCCGTTTACAAAATGCTGCCTTTCATAAAGGCCCTAAGAGATCTCGAGCTTCCCACCGACCCCCGGTTGGGGCCTGCGATCCTGGAGCTGACAGATATCATTTCCTCCCCCTACCCGGGGGCCTCGGTGGTGCCTGAGCGTTGCCGCGCGACCTACGACCGGCGGCTCTTGTCAGGTGAAGAGCCCGAGGGTGTGCTCAAGCCCCTGAGGGAGGTTGCGGCCCATCTGCAGCGGGCCGAACCCTACTTTCAGGCCCAAGCTTCGATTGTGCCCTTGCAAGTAACCACTTACACCGGCAAACTGCTGGAGGGCACCAAATTTGCGCCGGCCTGGTGCATGGACGCGGACCATCCCTTTGTGCGTTTGGCCCTGGAGGGACTGCACAACGCCGGATTGCAGCCACGGCTCGGGAATTATATGTTTTGTACCAACGGCAGTGCCTCGGCGGGCCGGCTGGGGATCCCCACCGTTGGGTTCGGCCCCTGTCGCGAGAGCCAGGCCCACGTGGTGGATGAGTACATCGACGTGGCCGAACTGCTGGCAGCGGCGCGGGGGTACTACAGCCTGGCCAAAAGCCTGGCCACCGGCGCCAGGAAACCTTGAAGGAGGCCAAGAAACGTGAAGAAGGTAGGTTTTATCGGTCTAGGGATCATGGGCAAGCCAATGGCCAAGAACCTGCTGAAAGCGGGGTACCAGCTTGTAGTTTATAGTCGCCGCCGCGCTTCTGTCGACGAACTTCTTGCTGCGGGGGCGCAACCCGCCAGGTCCAGCCGGGAGGTGGCTGAGAGGTCTGAGGCAGTGATTACGATGCTGCCCAACTCACCCGAAGTCAGGGAAGTAATCCTCGGCAAAGAAGGTGTTCTGGAAGGGGCGAAGCCTGGGAGCGTCATTATCGACATGAGTTCCATAGCCCCCCTCGTCTCGATGGAAATCGCCAAAGTGGCCGCAGCCAAGGGCGTTTACATGCTGGATGCGCCGGTCAGCGGTGGAGAGCCAGGGGCCATCCAGAGGACGTTATCAATCATGGTTGGAGGAAACCAAGAACAGTTTGACGCTTGTTACGACCTCTTGAAAGCGATGGGTTCATCGGTAGTTAGAGTGGGGGAGATCGGTTCCGGCAACGTCGCCAAATTGGCCAACCAGGTTATCGTCGCGCTGAATATCGCCGCCATGTCCGAGGCCCTGGTGCTGGGTACCAAGGCCGGCCTCGACCCCAACGTGATGTACGAGGCGATCAAAGGAGGCTTGGCAGGCAGCCACGTACTGGACGCCAAGGTCCCCCTGGTAGTAAACCGCAAGTTTGACCCCGGCTTTCGGATTAACCTTCACATCAAGGACTTGGCCAACGTGTTGGAAACCAGCCACCAGCTCGGGATTCCTTTGCCGCTTACAGCCAGCGTGCTTGAAATGATGCAAGCCTTGAAGGTCGACGGCCACGGAGACGAGGACCACAGTGCCCTGGTCAAGTTTTACGAAAAACTGTCCCAAGTCGTGGTCCAACCGCTGGCGAAGGCCTGATATTTCTATCGTGGTGATTCCATGCCTAAGACGGGTGCGACGCTCTGACGACGGCGGGGTGCAATAGCGGATGCAAATCACGAAAGACGTGGCTCAAGCGGTGGTTGAACGGTTTGCCAGCACCTTCGAGGTCGGAATGGACATCACCAACGGCATCGGGGTAGTGATGGCCGGGACCAACCCTGCCAGAAGGAGTATGGTTGACAAGAGAGCGGCTCTGGTCGTTAAACGGGAGGAGCCTTGGGAGGAGACGAATGACCGCGATACCAAGGCCAAAGTCTATCTGCCCATCTTCTTTGACGCGGTTGTCGTCGGAGTGGTAATCACTTACGGCCTGCCTGAGTTGGCGCGTCCCATCGCCCGCTTGGCGAAGTCCGTAACCGAGATGGTGTTGCACCAAACCTCCAGAAAAACGAGAAAGGTCTTGTCGGAATGGACCCTGGAGGGCTTCACCAGGGATCTCCTTTACGGTGATTACAAGCAGAGCCCCAGCATGGAAAAGCTAATCCGCCGGGAAGCAATGGCTTTGGGTTACAACCTGGACATTCCGCGCGTTGTCCTGGCCATAGAGGTAAGCAATTTGGCCCAAAAAGCTCTGGAGGGGTATTCCAAGGGTTCTACCTCCGGCGAGGTTTTCAGCTCGCAAGTGAAAGACGACGTGATCCAGCTCCTGCGGTCGGGCGAGGAGGGGGAATTGGTTTCGTTTGTGGGGCGACAGCACTTTGCCGTCCTGACAGCGGGGACGGGGGGCGACCAGGATGCGGTCAGGGCGAGAATCGTTCGGCACGCGGTGGGCATGGTGGGAGATCTGGAAGAACGCCTGGGGTTGCAGGCCGTCGTTGGGATCGGACGGGTTCATTGCGGGGTCATCGGGATGACCCAGAGTTTCACGGAGGCCTCCAAGGCCATCACTCTGGGCAAGCGACTGCAGCGTGACAAGAAGGTCCACCATATCGACGAATTGGGTGTGGCAGGGATCATCAGTCTGATACCTACGGAAGTTCGCCGCTCCATCATCGAAGAGATGCTGAGCCGGGCCCGGGACTACCGAGCCTTGGACGCTGAGTTGCTGCATACGGCCGAGGTTTTCTGCCGGGAGAATCTAAACGCTAGCCATGCTTCTGAAGCCCTGTTCATTCACCGTAACACCCTCATGTACCGGCTGGCCAAAATCAAGA
>JAMDAP010000080.1:0-1549 GCA_023484675.1 Bacillota bacterium | reverse complement strand
TCTCCGGCTGTTCGATCAAGTGGTGGAGTTCTGGTTCCTGTACCAGATGGCCTTGTTCGACCAAAAGGAAGAGACCAACAAGCGCTGAAGTAAGCCGTCGGGGCTCGCCGGGGAAGGGGAAGGGCTTCTGTTCAAGGTGCTGGTTGTCGACGAGGAGAAATGCAATGCGTGCCGGGAATGCGAGTCATCATGCTCGTTGCGGCGTACCGGCCGTTCCGACCCGCCATCAGCCCGTTTGAGGATAGTCAGCTTAAGCCAAGGGGACCGTCACCTGCCCGTCGTTTGCAGGCAGTGCCACGAACCGGCTTGTGTCGACGCATGTCCTGCGGGGGCCATGGGACGCAACAGCCAGACCGGGGCTGTAACTATCGACGAGAGTCGATGCGTCGGCTGCCGGATGTGCATGATGGCCTGTCCTTGCGGCGGTCTGACTTATTCGGTGGGGGACAAGAAAGTTGTAAAGTGCGACCTCTGTGGCGGTGAACCTCACTGCGTTGCAAATTGCTCCCGGGGTGCCCTGACGTACGGAGATCCTGCGCGCGAGGCTTTGGCCAAGAGGCAAAGAATCGCCCGGCAAGTCCGAAGTGCCCTGAAGGTTGTGTGACTGTACGAGCGGGGAGTCCTTTGCACCTGTAAGTCGGTTATGGCATCAGAAGGAGACGTCTGTCGTGGAAGTAGAAATGCTTGGCTTCATTCGACGAGCAGCGGGAGAAGGCCGGGTGGAGGTCGACGCATCGACCGTTGGCCAGCTCATCACCACCCTCGTTACGCGCTACGGAGAAGGCTTCAGCCAGGAGTTGACAACCGCCGAAGGCAACCTCAGGACTGGGGTGGCGGTCCTCATCAACGGGCGCAACGTCAACTTTTTGCAGGGGCTCAATACTCCTTTGAATCCGGGGGACAGGGTGACTATTATACCTCCGGTCGCTGGAGGGTGACGTGCGGTACTTGATTATCGGGAACAGCGCCGCCGGGGTTGCCGCGGCTAGTGCCCTTCGCGAGGCTGACGAGGCTGGCGACATAACGGTGGCGACCGATGAGCCGTATCCCTACTATGCGCGGGTACTCACGTCCTATTACCTCGGAGGACTGGTGGGGCGAGGTAGGCTATGGTTGGCCAAGGAGGACTGGTATCACCGGTGGCGGATCCAACTCATCACCGGCCACCGCGTGACCTCCGTTGATGCTAGCCGTAGTTTGGCGGTCCTGGACTGCGGGGTTGAGCTTACCTATGACCGTTTGCTTGTCGCCACGGGGGCGTCACCGCAGGCAATCAGCCTTCCCGGCGGCGCCCTGAAAGGTGTTTTTACCCTACGTACTTTGGACGATGCGATCGCTATCCGCGCCCAGGCTCGTCCCGGGGGCCGAGCCGTAGTCATCGGAGGCGGCCCGGTGGGCATTAAGGCGGCCGAGGGACTGCACGCCAGGGGCCTGAAGGTGTCATTGGTGGTATCGTCAGGGCGGCTCTTCTCCCAAGGGCTTGACGATCCCGGCGCGGAACTGCTGCGCCGGGTACTTACTGCTGCCGGTTTCACCGTGCACCGCCGGG
>JAMDAP010000215.1 GCA_023484675.1 Bacillota bacterium | reverse complement strand
GTCCCCTCCCGGGTGCCGCAAACGTTGCCGATGCCGTCCCGGCGCCCGTCGGCGAGGCCGAGGCTCCGCATGCGCGCCTCGACATAGCTGGCCCGGCGACCCTCGGCAAAGGTGGGAGCCGGAATCTGCGCCAGGCGGATCAACTCTTCAATGGTGTCCGGCCCGTGCTCCTCCAGGTAGCGCAGCACCGCCTGCCAGACCGATTCTCGGAAGGCGTTCTCCAACGGGAGCGTCTCCTCTGCAACTGTAATGATATGAGTATTCGCGCCGGACGAGGTTCATCCCCTGCCGCCGCCAGCCTGTTTCGGAAGGGGCGTGGCCGCCGGACAAAGGAGAATGCCCTGATTTGCGCGAATAAGTCGGTGTAAGGCAGCGGCGCGGTGCAGAGACAGGGATCGGCTGCGCCTTCCCAAGGAGTGGTGACCTTGCGGCGTTGGTTGAAGGTTATCGGAATTATGCTGGTCGTGATCCTGATGGCACTGGGGAGTGGCGGCGTGTGGGTGGCCAGGGCTTCCTTGCCGGCGGTCTCTGGCCAGCTGAAGGTGCCCGGTCTGGATGCCCGGGTGGTGGTCAGCCGCGACACGTACGGCGTCCCCCATATCCAGGCCCAGAACCAACACGACGTCTTCTTTGCCCAGGGCTACGTCACTGCGCAGGACCGCCTCTGGCAGATGGACCTGTCCAGGCGCGCCGCCTCCGGCAGGCTGGCTGAGGTGGTGGGTGCGGCAGCCGTCGACCGCGACAAGTTCTTCCGCACCCTGGGGCTGCGACGGGCCGCGGAGGTGTCCTGGCCGGCCCTCTCCCAGGACGCCCGCAACGTTCTTCAGGCCTACGCCGACGGCGTCAACGCCTACGTTGGGTCCCAGGGCTCCAACCTCCCCCTGGAGTTCCGCCTTCTCGGCTACCGGCCGGAGCCGTGGAAACCCGTGGACTCGGTGGTCATCGGCAAGTACATGGCCTACGACCTGGGCGGCAACTACGAATCCGAGGTCTTCTTCGCCACGGTGGTGCGCAAGTTCGGCGAAAAGAAGGCCCAGGACCTCTTCCCCTACTACCCGGCGGCCGCGCCCACCATCATCCAATCGCTGAAAGCCGTCAGCCAGTCGTCTTTGGACAGCGTGGCAGCGCTGGCAGCAGTCACGGACCCCGGCTTTGGCCGCGAGAACATCGGCTCCAACAACTGGGTAGTGGCGGGCAGCAAGACGGCCGGCGGCAAGCCACTGCTGGCCAACGATCCCCACCTGTCCATCAGCAACCCGGCCATCTGGTACCAGACGCATCTCTACGTGCCCGGCCAGCTTAACGTCATCGGCGTGATGTTCCCCGGCGCGCCCGGCCTGGTCATCGGCCACAACGACCAGGTGGCCTGGGGCGTCACCAACCTGGGTCCCGACGTACAGGACCTCTACCTGGAGCGGCCCAACCCGGCTAACCCGCATCAGTTCGAGTACCAGGGGCATTGGGAAGACGCCCAGGTGATCCCCGAGCCCATTTTCGTCAAGGGGGAGAAGCAGCCCATCCCCTTTGACGTCGTCGTCACCCGCCACGGCCCGATCGTCAGCGGCGTGGTGCCCGGGGCCAAGGGCGCCACGGAACAGGGTCTCGCCCTTGCCCTCCGCTGGACCGCCCTCGGACCCACTACCGAACTTGAGGCCGTTCTTGGGTTCGACCGGGCCCGTTCCTGGGCCGAGTTCCGCAAGACCCTGGAGAAGTTCCTGGCGCCGGCGCAGAACTTCGTTGTCGCCGATGTGGACGGAACCATCGCCTACCGCGGCAACGGCCTCATCCCCATCCGCGCGCCCGGCCACTCCGGCCTGGTGCCGGTGCCGGGATGGACCGGCACCTACGAGTGGACCGGCTACATCCCTTGGGCAAACCTGCCCGAGACGGTCAACCCGCCCCAGGGCTTTATCGCCACCGCCAACAACAAGGCGGTGGGCGACGACTACCCCTACTTCCTCAGCTACGAATGGGCCCAGCCCTACCGTGCCGAGACCATCACGCGCCGGCTCAGCGGCGCCACCGGACTCACCGTGAAGGACCTGCAGGCCCTGCAGACAAACTGGCAGGATCTGCAGGCTGAAACGGTTCTGCCTGCCATGCTGGCCAACCTTCCGGGGCAAAAGGGTACCGCCGCCGAGGCGGTCGCCATTTTGCGTGACTGGGTCAAGACCCCTGTGGACGGCCCCGACGGGCCCGCTCCGGCCATCTTCCACAGCTGGTACATCCGGCTGGCGCACCAGGTCTTTGACGATGAATTGGGCCCGGATGACGCCGTGCGCGGCGCCTCGGTGACAGCCCTGGACCGCCTGCTGACCAAGAACCCGATGGCCGGCTGGTTTGACGACAGCCGGCACCCGGGCACCATGAACCTGGCGAAGGATCTGGAGGCCAGCCTGCAGAAGGCCGTGGCCGACCTGTCCCAGTCGCAGGGCGGCAGCCCCAAGGACTGGCGCTGGGGCAAGATCCACACGGTCACCTTCGGCCACCCCCTGGGGGCGATCAAACCACTGGATAAGCTGTTCAACCTGGGTCCCTACCCCTATGGCGGCGACAACCTCACCGTAGGCAACGCCGGCTACAGCCGGCGCCGGCCCTTCGCCATCACCCACGGAGCCCCCTGGCGTCAGGTGGTTGACCTGGCTGACCTCAATGATTCCTGGGACGTGGTCACGCCGGGCGAGTCGGGACAGCGCTTCAGCCGCCACTACGGCGACCAGGCGGAGTTGTGGCTGAAGGGCCAGTACCACCGCCAGCTCACCGACCCGGAGGCCATCGCCAAACTGTCCAACCGGCTGGTGCTGGCGCCGGCGCCGGCGCCGTAAGCCTCCGGCTGCTGGCCAAAGTCACCATAGTAGATGAACACGAAAAAGGCGCCAGGCCCCGCGTGGGCTTCGCGCCTTTCTGCTACAAGCGATTCAGGCCACGCCGCCGGAGGCAAAGAGGCCGCGCAGACGGTCGAAGAAGGACCGCCTCGGTGCGCTGGTCGCGGTGGCCGCCGCCTCCTCCGAGGGCACCAGGGCCTGGGCGATGCGCTTGATGCCCGCCGCCGCCATCGACTGCGGGTAGTGGACCATCAGAGCCTGCTGCTTCTTAATCGCCTGCAGCACCGCCGGGTCGGTGGGAACGTGGCCAAGATAGTCCACCTTGAGGCCGAGGAACTTTTGCGCCGTCTCGACGAACTTCTGCGCCACCATGCCGGCCTCGCTGGGCGATTCGGCGCGGTTCACCACCAGGTGAATGCCGTGCTTGCGGCCCTGCTCCGAGGTCACCTTGAGGAGGCCGTAGGCATCGAGGGTGGCGGGAGGCTCGGGGTTGGTGACGACGACGACCTCATCGGCGGCCAGAAAGAAGTTGGTCACGTTCTTGGACAGGCCGGCGCCGGTGTCGATGAGGAGCAGGTCGTGGTTCTTCTCCAGCTCGCTCAGGCTGGTGAGCAGGCGACCGAACTGCCACTCGTTGAGGTTGGCCAGCTCCTGCAGGCCGGACCCGCCCGGCACCACATGCAGGCCGAAGGGGCCGTCGACGATGATCTCGCTAAGGTCCTTCTCCCCGGAGATGACGTGGGAGAGGTTGAACAGGGGGTCGATCTTGAGCATGACGTCCACGTTGGCGGTGCCCAGGTCGGCATCAATGAGGGCCACGCGCTTGCCGGCCTCCGACAGGGTCAGGGCCAGGTTGACCACCAGGGTGGTCTTACCCACGCCGCCCTTGCCACTGGAGATAGCGATCACGCGGGCCCCCGGCCTCGGGTCGGCCAAGAGCTGGTCCAGCTCCGGCGGCCGCGAGATGACCAGGGATGGCACCGGCTTGAGGCGCCGCTCCAGAACCTTCACCGTAACCTCGGCTGCCGGACCCTGTTCCGGGTCGGTGGCCCGCAGGATCAGGGTGGCGCCGGCGTTATAGACGATGATGCGCCCCTGGCGATAGGGCTGGGCGATGACCAGCGTATCGTCATCAGCCAGCAGGATTCTGCTTTGATAGACCGGCTGCTTTTTCGACACCCTGGACTGCACCCAGATGGCCCGGTTCTGCAACTGCGCCTGTTCTTCGGACACGGCTCATCCCTCCGACGGCGTATGGTGTGGCGGGCGACTTCTTGGACTGTGGCGAGCGTCCTCGCTTGGGCTGCAGCTCAGGACGCAGGTACGCTGCAGTCGCTCGATGCAGTTCGAGGAAACGCTTCGACATACGTTGGCGTATTCCTGCCACTGGTGGCGAATTTTGGCAGTTAGAAGCGCGGTCTGCGATCTGCCCATTCCTCACGAAGCACACTCATCAACTGCTTATCGAGGTAGCGGCCATCCTCTTTCACTGCTGCGCGGTAAATGCCATCGTGGTGAAAGCCGAGGCGTTCGTAGAGGGCGATGGCCGGGGTGTTGTCCTCGCGCACCACCAGCCAGATGACGTGCAGGTTGAGGTCACGAGACTTCTCCCTTTCGCAAAAGGTTGAAACTGCCAACTTCCGGAGCTACGGTAGACGATTTCC
>JAMDAP010000120.1:4019-4503 GCA_023484675.1 Bacillota bacterium | reverse complement strand
CCCCACCAGGGGCGGTGGCGGTGGCGCCAGGCCAGGATGTCGCCCTCCTCCGACCAGGCCTCTGCCACCAGGTGAGGCGGAAGGTTTCGCGGCAAAACTGAGTCATAGCGCATGACCGGGAGCGGGCTGGGAAGGCCGGCCAACAGGCCCACGCTGCTATGCTGGACCGGCACGATATGGCCGTGACTGGGCCGGAGCGAGGGGCCTTCCCCAGCACCCAGGGCCGCCGCCAGCCACCCGCTGACGCGGCCCAGGGCCAGCAGCGGCGTCTCGGCCAGGCCCTCCAGCCAGGGGACTGCTGCGATGCCGCCGGCCGCGGGCGTGCAATCGCGTCCAATTCCCGCACCCATGGGCAGCGAGGCCCCCGCCAGAAGGACGACCTGCGTGGACGCCGCCCCACCTTGCGCCACGCCTTCTGCGGCCGCCTGCAACGTGGCCCGAAGCTCGTTATAGCCGGCACTGCGCCAGTTGACGAGGTCGGGGG
>JAMDAP010000120.1:0-4009 GCA_023484675.1 Bacillota bacterium | reverse complement strand
CATGATTCACCAGCTCCCAAAGCGGCCAGGGCGGCTTTGGCCTTGTTGAGGCATTCGCGGTACTCCTCCAGCGGGTCGCTCTCCAGCACAATACCGGCCCCGGCCTGCAACGTGGCCCGAAGCTCGTTATAGCCGGCGCTGCGCCAGTTGACGAGGTCGGGGGTCGCACCGGCGCGGGCCAGGGCCTGCACCAGACCCCCGGCCATGGGATGGCCGTCATGTACCAACAGGAAGCGACTCATGATTCACCAGCTCCCAAAGCGGCCAGGGCGGCTTTGGCCTTGTTGAGGCATTCGCGGTACTCCTCCAGCGGGTCGCTCTCCAGCACAATACCGGCCCCGGCCTGCACGTAGCCGGCGCTCCCCCGCAGCAGCAGGCTCCGCAAAATGATGTGGCTCTGCAGATCGCCGCCCGGGCTGACCTGCAAAGTGGCACCGGCATAAAGCCCCCGCGGCTGCGGCTCCAACGTGTGAATCAAAGCCAACGCCTCGCGCCTTGGCGCCCCCACCACCGTAGCTGCGGGGGAGCAGGCGGCGAGGAGGTCGAAGGCGTCACGCCCCGGAGCCAGGGTGCCCTGCAGGGCCGAGGCAAGGTGGATGACCTGCGGCCAAACCTCTATCCCCAGAAGTTCTGGGGCCTCAACGGACCCGGGCAGGCAGACCTGCGCCAGGTCAGACGCCGCCTGGTCGAGGGCGATACGGTGTTCGGCTGCGTCCTTGGCGCTGCTCCGCAGCGCCTCGGTCAGGCGGTTGTCTTCCTCCACTGTGGCGCCCCGGCGGCGCGTGCCGGCGAGTGGCCGCATGGAGACGTGGTCGCCCATCTTGCTGACCAGTGGCTCGGGCGAGGCGCCGATAAGCGTCCAGGCGCCCCAGTCCAGAAGGTACATGAGGGACGAAGGGTTGGAGCGCCGGAGCCGGTCAAAGACGGGGAAGGCCGGACCCCGGTAGGGAACCCGGAAGCGCAGGGAAAGCACGGCCTTGGACAGGCTGCCCGAGCGAATCGCCGCCTGCACCCCGGTCACCGCCCGACTGAACTCAGCCAGTGACCAGTTGGCCTTCAGGGCGGGTGCCGCGTTAGGGGGCCGTGGGTTCCCAGGGACCGGCTGCCCCTCGTGGGACTGCGCCGCTAATTGTTGCTCTGCCCGATCCAGCAGCATCTCCGGGTCCGAAACCGTGGCCGAGGCCAGCGGCAGGTTGACGGCGAGGTACGCCGGGGCACCCGGCCGCCAGAGCAACACCCGCCCCGGCAGAAAAAGGGCCCCGGAGGGGTCGTCCCCCGCGTCCCAGGTCAGGGGATCCGGTTCAAGGGCGTCATGGCCGAGCACACCCACCACCGAACCGAGCAGGTCCTGGAGCCGGCTCGCACCGGCGGTGCCGCGCGGGACCAGGCCGTCCCGCCAGCCCAGGATGTCCCGTCGCAGCTGCGGCAGGTCCAAGCCGGGCCAGTGGCGAGCGGCATCCCACCCCAGGTATAACCAGGGCTGCCCCTGCCAGCGGACGCCCTCCAGCAGGACTCGGGGCGGCCGCTCAGGCAACCTCTGCCACAGGGATTTCAGGCTTGACTCCGGCAGGGAAACCTGCCGGACGAAGGTCTTCCATCCAAGGCTAGCGGCCATCGATAGGCTCCCCATCCTCGGCGGCCTTCGGCCCGGCCTCGTCCTCCAGGAGAACCACCGCCCTCACCGGAGACGCCTCCACCCCGTCCACCCGCGTTGGCAGGGCGATGAGCTGGACCTTTCTGCCCACCGGCAAGGCCGCCAAATTTCGAAGGTACTCCAGAATGGGGACACCGTTGCCGAGCAGGGTGCGGTGCACAGGCGCCTGCCGGTCTCCAGGCTTCTCGGTCAGGCAGTCCAGGCCCACCAGCCGCGCCCCGCCTTCCACCAGCCAACGCGCCGCACTCTCCACCAGGTACGGCGGCTTTTCCCAGAAGTCGGGATCTCCCCAGTACTGGTCGTGGTAACCGGTGCGAATCAGCAGGCGCAGCCCAGGCTCCCAGAGGCTGCCCACGGCGGCCTCCAAGTCGTCGCCGCTGACGGGTTGACGCGGCCCCTTGTAGCTGAGATCGGCCACCAGAGCCGGGCCGGCAAAGGTCTCCAGAGGGATGCGTTCCAGGCTGTCGCCCCCAGGAATGTAGTGAACGGGCACATCCACATGAGTGCCGTTATGGGCGAGGATTTCCAGTTGGGTGAAGGTTCGCTGCAGGCCGGCCGGGTCGGTCTCCGGCGTCATGGCCCGCCGGATGGCGAAGGGCGGGTACCAGGAGGCCCCATAGGAGGGCATCCCTTCATAGAAGCCCTGGGTGAGGTCAATGATTCGCATCGTCGCCACCGCCTCGTGCGTGGTTCTGAAGCCGGTACTGTGGGTTGGGCACCGCTTCGGCTTCCGGGTTGGTGTTCAGGGCGAGCAGAGGCCTGAGCTCGGCCATCAGGGCCTCAAAGTCGGCAGGGCTGAGAGCCTGTTTGGCATCGCTCAAGGCCTCCGAAGGATTGGGATGGACCTCCACCATGACACCGTGGGCGCCGCCGGCGATGGCAGCCTTGGCCATGGCCCCCACCAGCCGCCGGTCCTGGGTGCCGTGGCTCGGGTCCACCAAGATCGGCAAGTGGCTGGCCAGTTGCACCCGCGGCACCACCGTCAGATCGAGTACGCGGTCCGCCTGGGGATCCAGGCTGGCGATGCCCCGTTCACACAGCACGACCTGGTGGTTGCCCTCGGCCAGGACGTACTCCGCCGCCAGCAGCCACGTCTCCAGTGAGGACCAGGGCCCGCGCTTGAGCAGCACCGGCTTCCCGGAACGCCCGACCGCCTTGAGAAGCGGGAAGTTCTGCATGTTGCGGGCACCGACCTGGAGCATATCGGCGTAGGCCGCGACCTCGTCCACTAACCCGGGCTCCATGACCTCGGTCACAATCGGCAGCCCGGTTTCCCGGCGCGCCTCGGCCAGCAGCTTGAGACCGGGCGGGCCGAGTCCCTGGAAGCTGTAGGGCGAGGTCCTCGGTTTGTAGGCGCCGCCCCGCAAAAGGTCCACGCCGAGATGGGCCAGATGGCGAGCGGCCGCCAGGACCTGCTCCCTGCTCTCCACGGAGCAGGGGCCGGCGATGACCACCGGCCGGAAACCCCCAATTACCACATCCCCTACGCGTACCTTGGTCGTCGTATTTTGCCAGCGGCGACTGGCCAGTTGAAACGGTTCCTTGACGGCGTGGATGGACGCTACACCGCGGGTGCCCCGGATGGCGTCCTGGTGCCGTTCCCCCCCGGGCACCACGACCACCGGCTCGCCTTTCCACTCCACCACCTGTGCTTGCAGGCCCAGGCGGTCGAGGTGTTCGAGCACCGGCCCCAACGAGAACCGGTCGGTTAGCTGAATGATCACGGCCCCGTCCTCCCGCCTTTCTCTCCTGCGCTGCCATGATATGGGCGGGCGGCGGCCGTTGCTCCACTCTACATAAAAGACCGGCGGCTCGCAGGTTGTCGCTGCGCTCCGCCGGCCCTTCGGGCTGATGGTCGTATTACTCGCTCTCTGCCGGTGCCTTGCCCCTGCCCTTGACCGCCCGGGCCCGCTGCCCTGCGTCAAGGATCGCCTTACGCAGCCGGACAGACTTGGGCGTCACCTCGACCAGCTCGTCGTCGTCAATCCACTCCAGAGCCCCATCCAACGTCATCTCCCGGGGCGTTTCCAGCCGCATGGTCTGCTCTGCGGTAGCGCTGCGCACGTTGGTCAGGTGCTTGAGCTTGCAAACGTTGGCGTCCATGTCCTTCTCGCGGGAGTTCTCGCCCACCACCTGGCCGGCGTAGACCTTGTCGCCCGGCCGCACAAAGAACGAGGCTCGCTCCTGCAGGTTGTAGAGGGCGTAGGTGGTAACTTCGCCGGTGTCGGTGGCCACCACCGAGCCGCGAGTGCGGCCCGGAATGTCGCCGCGCCAGGGTCCATAGCTGTGAAAGACGTGGTTCATGATGCCGTAGCCCTTGGTGTCAGTAAGGAAGTCAGAGCGGAACCCGATCAG
>JAMDAP010000030.1 GCA_023484675.1 Bacillota bacterium | reverse complement strand
CGGACAAAACAGCCCCGTCCACCCGTTGGGGTAGACGAGGCATCGCTTCCTGAAATGCTTGTCAGGCTAGGCTATCTGGGTTTCCGAATCGGCTCCTAGCTAGGACAGAAACGGGTTACCGGCCCGTTCATCGCCGATGGTGGTGGAGTCACCGTGACCGGGGTGGACCAGCAGGTGGTCCGGCAGCGGGAGAAGCTTGGTGCGGATGGACTTCAGTAGTTGGTCCATGTCACCGCCGGGGAAGTCGGTGCGCCCGATAGAGCCGGCAAAAAGCGTGTCGCCACTGAGGACGCGGTCGGGCAGGAGGAAGCAGACGCCGCCCGGGGTGTGACCTGGTGTGTGCAGCACCTGCAGGCGCAAGCCGCCAATGGGGATCTCCTCACCGTCCTCCAGCAGGCGGTCGGCGGGCAGGGCGGTGACCGGGCGAGGCGACGAGGCGGACAGATTGAGGCGCGGGTCCGGCAGCATGGGCGCGTCGAGCGGGTGGATGCAGATGGCGGCCCGCGTCGCTTCCTTCATCGCGGTGACCGCCCCAATGTGGTCCAGGTGCCCGTGGGTCAGCAGGATGTGGGTCACTTCAAGACCCAGCTCCCGCACCCGCGCCAGGATGCGGTCCGGCTGGGCGCCGGGGTCCACCACGAGCGCTGGACCGCCGGCCTCGGCTGCCACGATGTAGCAGTTGGCCTGATAGGGCCCGACAGCCAGGGTCTCAAACAGCAGAGGGACCACCTCCCGGATGGATGCCCGATCAAAACAGCCGCCGGCTGTCCAACAGGATCGTCACCGGCCCTTCGTTGACCAGTTCCACCTGCATCATGGCCCGGAAAACGCCGGTCTCCACGGTGAGGCCCGTCTCGCCTAGCGCCCCCACAAAGGCCTCGAATAGCGGCGCCGCCTCCTCCGGGGGTGCGGCCTCGCTGTAGCTGGGACGACGGCCCTTGCGGGCATCGCCAAGCAGGGTGAACTGGGAGACGGCCAGGACCTTGCCGCCAACATCGGCGACGGAGAGGTTCATCTTGCCGTCGGCATCGTCGAAGACGCGCAGGCCGCGGACCTTGTCGGCCAGCAGCCGGGCGTCCTCGGGTCCGTCGCCCCGGGCCACACCCAGGAGCACCAACAGACCGGCGCCGATAACGCCGGCCTCCGCCCCTCCCACCCGCACCGCCGCCCGGGAGACCCGCTGCACGACGGCCCTCACCGCGTCACGTCCTTGACCACGCGGGTCACGTCCATAACGTCGCGGACGCGGCTGAGACGGTTGGAGATGTGCTGCAAATGGTCCAGGTTGCGGATCTCCAGTACCAGATCCACCGTGGCCACGTGGTCCTTGGTGCGAGTCCGGGAGCGCAGAATGTTGGTCCGGAACTCGGCCACGGTGGCCGCCACCTCGGCCAGAAGACCGGGCCGGTCGATGGCCGTGATCTGCAGGTCCGCCGGGTAGGTGACGCCGCCGGCGGTGGCCGCCGCTTCGTCCCAGGCTGCCTCAGCCAGCCGCTCCCGCTCCTGCTCGAAAACCACGCGCAGGTTGGGGCAGTCCAGGCGGTGAATGGAAACGCCCCGGCCGCGGGTGATGTAGCCGATGATGGGGTCGCCCGGCACCGGATTGCAGCAGTGGGAGAACCGCACCAGCATATTGCCCTCGCCGCGCACGCGCACGCCGTCGGAGGGCTTGCCGTAGCCGAGCCGCGCCTTGGCCTCACTGGTGGTCATATCGGGCAATCCGAGCGGGAGAGCCGGCTTCTCGCGCCGCTCCATCTCGGACTTGAAACGGGTTGTCACCTGAGCCGCGGTCAACCCGCCATAGCCGATGGAGATCAGAAGCTCCTCCGCGTTAGGGAGGTTCATGCGCCGGAGGAGGTCCGGCACCCAGGGCTTGGCCAGGACCTCTTCAGCGTCAAGGCCCTGGCGGCGGAACTCGCGGTACAGGGAGTCCTGGCCTCGGGCCAGATTGTCCTCCCGCCTGGCCTTCTTGAACCAGGCGCGGATCTTGTTCTTGGCGCCGTTGGTCTTGGCGATATTGAGCCAGTCCAGGGAGGGCGCCGGCGTCTTGGAGGTCAGGATCTCCACGATGTCCCCGGTCTTGAGGGGGGTGTCCAGGGGAACGATCTTGCCCGACACCTTGGCCCCGACGCAGCGGTGGCCGATGTCGGTGTGGATCTGGTAGGCGAAGTCCAGGGGCGTGGACCCCGTTGCCAGGTCGATGACGTCGCCCTTGGGGGTGAAGACGAAGACCTGGTCGGCGAAGAGGTCGGTTCGCACGGTCTCGACGAGCTCTTTGGCGTCGCCGAACTCGGACTGCCACTCCATGATGCTGCGCAGCCACTCCAGCTTCTTGTCCAGATCCCGGTCGGTCTTGTCCTCTTTGTACTTCCAGTGAGCGGCAATGCCGTACTCAGCGGTGCGGTGCATCTCCTCGGTGCGAATCTGAACCTCCACCGGTTCGCCCTGGGGACCCACCACAGTGGTATGCAAGGACTGGTACATGTTGACTTTGGGCACGGAGATATAGTCCTTAAAGCGGCCTGGGATGGGGCGCCAGAGGGTGTGGACGACGCCGAGGGCGCCGTAGCAGTCGCGCACCGAATCGACGATAACCCGCACTGCCACCAGGTCGTAAATGTCTTCGAAGTCCCTGCCCTGGAGGAACATCTTGCGGTAGATGCTATAGAAGTGCTTGGGGCGACCGTAGATCCGGCCTTTGATGCCAACGCCCTCCAGGCGCGACCGCAGGACGTCCATGACGTTCTTCAGGTAGGCCTCGCGTTCGGCCCGCTTCTTGGCCACCTTCTCCGTCAGGAAGTAGTACTTCTCCGGCTCCAGGTAGCGCAGGCAGAGGTCCTCCAGCTCCCACTTGACGCGGGAAATGCCCAGCCGGTGGGCCAGCGGGGCGAAGATCTCCAGGGTCTCCCGAGCCACCGCCATCTGCTTTTCCGGCGGGCGGTGCTTGAGGGTGCGCATGTTATGCAGGCGGTCGGCCAGCTTGATGAGGATGACCCGGATGTCGTTGGCCATGGCCAACAGCATTTTGCGGAGGTTCTCGGCCTGGGTCTCCTCGTGGCTCTTGAACTCCAGCTTGCCCAGCTTGGTCACGCCGTCCACCAGTTGGGCGATCTCCTTGCCGAACTGGGTCTCGATATCCTGGAGAGTCACACCGGTGTCCTCCACCACGTCGTGGAGGAGGGCTGCAGCGATGGTGACGATATCCACCTCCAGGTCGGCCAGGATGCCGGCAACCGCCAGGGGGTGCAGGATGTAGGGCTCGCCTGATTCGCGCAGCTGACCCTCGTGGGCCAGCCGGGCCACGTTGAACGCACGCGTCACCATTTCCAGGTCGGCGTTGGGGCTATACATCTTGATGCGCTGCAAGAGACCGTCAATCGCCTTTTCAGCCACCGGTGTTCACCTCCTCTCCTCATCGCCGAGGGGCGGGCCAAGGCAATCAGTACTCAATGAGGGAGACCACGTTGTAGTCGGCCAGGCGTTCGCGGCCGCGCAGGTAGCCCAGCTCGATCAGGAAGGCAGCCGCCACAATCTTGCCGCCGAGCTGTTCCACCAGGTTGATGGTGGCCCCGATGGTGCCGCCTGTGGCCAGGAGGTCATCGGCCACCACCACCCGCTGTCCGGGCTGGATAGCGTCGCTGTGCATTTCCAACCGGTCGGTACCATACTCCAGGTTATACTCGACCTTCACCGTTTCAAAGGGCAGCTTGCCACTCTTTCGCACCGGCACAAGGCCGGTTTCCAACCGGTAGGCAAGGGCGGAAGCAACGACAAAACCGCGGGCCTCCGGGCCCACGACCACATCTACCTTCAAGTCCTTGAGTTTGTCCGCCAGTTCATCGATGGCCTGGTGATAGGCGGCGGGCTGACGCAACAAGGTCGTGATGTCCTTGAAGCTGATCCCTGGTTTGGGAAAATCGGGAATGACCCGGATCAGTTCCTTCAGGTCCACGTGACGGCCCCTTTCCTCGAAGTTATCCTAGGCAGAGGCAACCTTCTTGAAATACCCCAGAGCCTTTTGGAATTCCTGCTTCCTGGCCTGGCTGCGGCGGAAACTGGGGGAAGCGTCCAGGGCCAGCCGCGATCCGCCTGCCGGCAGCCACGTCCATGCCTCCCCGTCTCGGGGAGGCGCCAACAGCCCCAGCTCGGTCAAAACCTGAAAGCCGGCGCGAATCGTCGCCACCGGCAGGTCCGAGGCAGCCGCCGCCAATGTGGTAATAGCCTGCCCGCTGTGGACCAGACTCTTCAAGTGAAGATAAAGCCGCGCCAGTTCCTCTCGACCGGGACAGTGGGCGGCGGCCAGCGATTCGGAAAAAGCCAGGCCCTCGTCGCTCCAATGCCAGACAAGGCCCTGCGGCAATGCAGCCAACCGGCTGGCCGCCGCATATCCCGCCTGGGACAAGGGCGGGTCGGCCAGCGCCACCCTTTCCACCAGGCTGGGAGCGAGACCCTCCAGACCGCCCCAACTGGTCATCAGCACGGGGGCGTTGCCCTGCTTGAACTCGGCCAGGGCAAGGGCCCGCACGGCCC
>JAMDAP010000045.1 GCA_023484675.1 Bacillota bacterium | reverse complement strand
GCCATCGAGTGCCGCATCAACGCCGAGGACCCGGACAAGGGGCTGCTGCCCGCCATCGGCCAGATCTCGGCCTACGAGCCGCCCGGAGGCCCCGGGGTGCGGGTGGACAGCGCCGCCTACGCCGGCTTCACCGTGACGCCCTACTACGATTCTCTGATCGCCAAGCTGGTGGTCTGGGCGGAGGATCGGGACGCCGCCATCGCCCGCATGCAGCGGGCCCTGGACGAGTACCGCATCGACGGCATCAAGACCAGCATCCCGGTACACCAGCGGATTCTCGCCCACCCTGACTTCCAGGCGGGCGACACCACGACGGAGTGGCTGGAGCCATTCCTCGCCTTGAAGGCATAGTCTTGCGTCTGGCGCGACGGTTCGCTACCCCGGCACCTACCCAGGGCTGTCCGGCCCGCAAAGCGATTTCGGAACGCTGCAGGCAGAGAGGTCGAGAGGGCCGACATCAGTCGGCCCTCTCGTTCTCCTGGAGGTGTTCGATGATCCGAACCTTCACGTGGCTGAGGAAGGCGTCCTTGGCGCCGGGGCTGAGCCCGTCCGCGCCGGGGATCTGCTCGGTCTCCAGGTGGTCCTGGATGTCCTCGAAGGCTTTCTGGATGGCGACGATGACCTGGGGCGTCGTGAAGTCTCTGCCCAACCGCATCACCTCGGCACTAGTATGTCCGAGTGCCGAGGACGGGGCACACTCGCAGTCAGTCCCGTCAAAACGAAAGCTGATTATTTGCCTCGGAGCCATTCTGGCAAGAAGGAGATTATTCCCTTTGAGTCTAACGCTCTAAGGTGGGGTGACCCCCATCGTCTTTCGCGTGCCCGTTTGCGCCATACTAAATGGCGTGTTCCGAAAAGAAAAGGGGAGGTGGTGCCCGTGGAAGGGCTGAAGCGGACCTCGCTCTACCCGATGCACCTGAAGTACGGTGGCAAGATGGTCGACTTCGGCGGGTGGGATCTGCCGGTTCAGTTTTCCGGCATCATCGAAGAGCACCGAGCCGTGCGCAACGACGCAGGCCTTTTTGACGTGTCCCACATGGGCGAGATCACCATCGAGGGACCGGACGCCCTGGCCCTGGTGCAGCAGCTCATCACCAACGACGCGAGCAAGCTGGCCACGAACCAGATCCTCTACACGCCGATGTGCTACGAGAACGGCACCATCGTGGATGACCTCCTGGTCTACCGGCTGGCCGGCGACCGCTTCTTCCTGGTGGTCAATGCCTCCAACACCGATAAGGACTTCGACTGGATGAAGCAGGTCGCCGCAGGCTTCCCGCGCGCCGAGGTGAAGAACGTGTCCGGCCAGTGGGGCCAGCTGGCCCTGCAGGGGCCGAAGGCCCAGGAAATCCTGCAGCCCCTGGCGGACGTGGACCTGAACGACATCGCCTACTACTGGGCCCGCCCCGGCACCAGGGTGGACGGCGTGCCCTGCCTGGTCTCCCGCACCGGCTACACCGGCGAGGACGGCTTTGAGATCTACTGTCCCTGGGATGAAGCCCTCCGCCTTTGGGAAACCCTGCTGCAGGCGGGAAGCGACGAAGGCCTGATTCCCTGCGGCCTGGGAGCTCGGGACACGCTGCGTTTCGAGGCTAAGCTGCCTCTTTACGGCCATGAGATCGACGATGAAACCACGCCCATCGAGGCCGGGCTGGGCATCTTCGTCAAGCTTGACAAGCCGGCCTTCAACGGCAAGGACGTCCTGGTTCGGCAGAAGGCCGAGGGCGTCAGCAAGAGGCTGGTCGGCTTTGAGATGGTGGAACGAGGCATCGCCCGGGCGGGCTACCCGATTGCCAAGGACGGCAAGGGGGTGGGCCGAGTCACCACCGGTTCCTACGCGCCAACCCTGGACAAAAGCCTGGGCCTCGGCTACGTCCCGCCGGGCCTGACGGCGGTGGGCACCGAGCTGGAGATCGTGATTCGCGGCAAGGGCGTCAAGGCGCAGATCATCAAGACGCCGTTCTACAAGCGGGCCCCGGTGAACAAGTAGGGGCCGCGTCGCGGCACAGTCGGGCTCGGCCCCGACCCGCGGCGCCGGCCCCGTCGACCCGTCATTACTCGGAGAGGAGCCGTGTCTGCATGAGCGAGAACCCCAAGGGCCTCAAGTATTCCAAGGAGCACGAGTGGATCCGCCAGGAGGGCAACACCGGCGTGGTGGGTATCACCCATTTCGCCCAGGATCAGCTGGGCGACGTGGTGTTCGTGGAATTGCCCGAGGTCGGCCGCGTGCTCAAGGCGGGCGAGCAGTTCGGCGTGGTGGAGTCGGTGAAGACCGTGTCCGATCTGTACTCCCCGGCCAACGGCAAGGTGGTGGCCATCAACGAGAGTCTGGCCGACAAGCCCGAGGTCGTCAATTCAGACCCCTTCGGCGAGGGCTGGATGGTCAAGCTGGAGATCGAGTCCCTGGATCCGGGCCTGATGGACGCGGACGCTTACGACAAGCATACCGCCGGGGGGCATTAAGCCTCATGCGCTACATTCCTCATACCGATAAGGACCGCCAGGACATGCTGGCGGCCATCGGCGCGCGCAGCACGGATGAGCTGTTCTCGGACATCTCCCCGGCCGTGCGCCTGAACCGGCCCCTGAACCTGCCGGCCGCCCTGAGTGAGATGGAGCTGGCCACCCACCTGCAGGAGTTGTCGGAGAAAAACGCTGATGTTCTGCACAATACCTGCTTTTTGGGCGGTGGCGCCTACGACCACTACGTCCCCAGCGTTATCAACCACATGCTGCTGCGCGGCGAGTTCTACACCGCCTACACGCCCTACCAGCCGGAGATCAGCCAGGGGACGCTGCAGGCCATCTACGAATATCAGTCCCTGATCTGCGAACTGACCGGCATGGACATGGCCAATGCCTCCATGTACGACGGCGCCTCGGCCACGGCGGAGGCGGCCATCATGGCGGCGTCTCACACCAGCCGGGGGCAGATCCTGATCTCGTCCACGGTCCACCCCGACTTCCGCCGGGTCGTGCGCACCTACCTGGCCGGTCAGGGGGTGAAGGTGCTGGACGTGCCGATGAAGGACGGCGTCACGGACGTCACCGCCCTGAAGGGTATGGTGGGCGCTGAGACAGCCGCCGTCATCATCCAGCACCCCAACTTCTTCGGCAACCTGGAGCCCGTGGAGCAAGTGGGGTCCGTGGCGCACGGCGCCGGTGGCCTCTATGTGGTCGCGGCCGACCCCATCTCGCTGGGTATCCTGAAGGCGCCCGGGAGCTACGGCGCCGACATCGTCTGCGGCGAGGGGCAGTCCCTGGGCAACGCCATGAGCTTCGGAGGCCCCTGGCTCGGCTTCCTGGCCAGCCGGGAGTTCCTGTCACGCCGTATCCCCGGCCGCATCTCCGGCGCCACCACCGACCATGAAGGGCGCCGCGGTTTCGTGCTTACCCTGCAGACCCGCGAGCAGCACATCCGCCGCGAGAAGGCCACCTCCAACATCTGCAGCAACCAGGCGCTCAACGCCCTGGCGGCGACCATCTACCTGACCCTACTGGGCAAGCAGGGCATCCGCAAGGTGGCGGAGCTGTCGCTGCAGAAGGCCCATTACGCGTTCGATGAGATCACCAAGCTGGAGCGGTTCAAGCCTGCCTTTGAGCAGCCCTTCTTCAAGGAGTTCGCGGTTCGCACCACCCTCGATCCCGAGTCCGTGGTGGAAAGCCTGCTCAAGCACCACCTCCTGGCCGGCTACCCGATGGGCAAGGCCTACAGGGAGTTCGGTGACCTGCTGCTGATCGCCGTCACGGAGCGGAGAACCCGCGAAGAGATCGACCACTTCGCAGCCCGACTGGAGGAACTGGTATGAAGCCCGAACCCCTGAGCTTTGAACAGTCGGTGCCCGGCCGGATCGGCCACGTGCTGCCGGAGCTGGACGTACCGAAGCGCTCTCTGGAGGATCTGCTCCCGGCCGGAGCCCTGCGGAAGTCGCCGGCCGAGCTGCCGGAGATGGCCGAGGCGGACGTGGTGCGCCACTTCGTCAACCTGTCGCGCCGCAACTACGGCGTGGACACCGGCTTTTATCCCCTGGGTTCCTGCACCATGAAGTACAACCCCAAGATCAACGAGGACGCCGCTCGTCTTCCCGGCTTCGCCTTCATCCACCCGCTGCAGCCGGAGTCTTCGGTGCAGGGGGCTCTTCAGTTGATGTACGAGCTGGAGCAGGACCTGGCCGAGATCACCGGCATGGACCGGGTGACGCTGCAGCCGGCGGCCGGCGCCCACGGCGAGTTCACGGGGATGGCCATCATCCGGGCCTACCACGAAAACCGCGGCTCGAGACGGACCAAGGTGCTGATCCCCGACTCCGCCCACGGCACCAACCCGGCCACGTCGGCGATGCTGGGCTACCGGGTGGGGGATGATTTCGCATGGGATACGCCCGGCGGCAAACGCAAAATCCGCGTTGAGAAAGTAGTCTACCAACCGGAATCATCCGGGGTTACCCGCAAACCGGAGACGAACGGATCTAGCTGATTTTGATCCGTTCCATACCTTGCAGACCTGCCAACGCATCCGCGATTTGCTTAGGCAGCTC
>JAMDAP010000074.1 GCA_023484675.1 Bacillota bacterium | reverse complement strand
GGCGTCGTGCAGCAACGCGACGACGGCCGTAATGGCGAACTTGTACTCAAAGCGGAAGGTGATATAGATCACCTGCAGGAGCGAGGAGATGATCAGCAGCCAGAAAGCGTCGCGCACCAGCTCCTGGCTGATGGTGGGCTGAACCAGATCCTTGGAGTAGGTGTCGATCTTGCCCACCTTGGCGCCCAGCGTGTCGATCAGGGCGTTGGACTCATCATCCGACATGGGGATGGTCTTAATGGTGAACTCTTTGTCGGACGCGGCCTGGATCTGATCGCCCTGATGACCGGCGCCCAAGGCGGTACGGATGGCCGAGGTCGAGGCCGGCTGGTCGAATACCACCTGCAGGTAGGTGCCGGCGGTGAAGTCAATGGACTTGTTCATGCCCTGGAAAGCCAGGGACCCGACGCCGACCAGAGTCACCACCAGGGAGATGATGATCCAGGTCTTGGCCAACTTCATGAAGGGGTACTTGGGGTAATGCTGCGTCTCGCCTTCCTTGACGCCGAAGAAGCGGCGGTTGGCCCAACCCATGTTGACCATCAGCTTCAGCAGCCACTGGGTGAAGGTGATGGCCGTGAACATGGAGATGATCACGCCGAGGCCCAGGGTGACGGCGAAGCCCTTGATCGAGCCACTGCCGCGCCAGTACAGCACGCCGGCGGCAATCAGGGTGGTGACGTTGGAATCAATGACCGCTGCCATGGCCCGGTGGAAACCGGACTGCAGGGCCGCCCGCACTGTCTTGCCATTGCGCAGTTCCTCGCGGATGCGCTCGAAAATCAGCACGTTGGCGTCCACCGCCATGCCGATGGACAGGATGATACCGGCGATACCCGGCAACGTCAGCACGGCGTGGATGCCCCAGAGGGCTATCAGGTTCAGCATCACGTACACGGCCAGGGCGAGGTCGGCGACCACACCGGGGCCCTTGTAGTTAATGATCATGAACAGGATGACGCCGAGGACGCCGATCAGGCCGGCGATCACGGTCTTGTGGATGGAGTCAGCACCCAGGGTGGCGGACACCGTACGGTTCTCGACGATGTCCATCTTGACCGGCAGGGAGCCCGACTTGATCAGGAGCGCGTCCTGGCGGGCGGCGTTCAGATCCTGGTAGCCGGTGATCTCGGCCTTGCCGTCGGGAATCACGGTCTGCACCGTGGGGTTGGTGAGGAGGGTGTTATCGAGGTAGATGCCGATGCGCTGGCCGATGTACTTGGATGTCATGTCGGCGAACTTCTTGGCGCCCTCCGGCTTGAACTCCAAAGCAACCACGGCGCCGCCTCGGGTGGTGTCCTGCGTCAGCTGCTCCCGAGCGTCGGCCACGTCGCTGCCGGTCAGCAGCACCGTGCCGTCGGGCCCGCGGAACTCCAGAACGGCCGTCGAACCGATGCGCTTGACGGCTTCCTCCGGGTCAGTGACGCCCGCCAGTTCCACCAGGATCTGGCGCTGGCCTTTGCGCTGGATGGTCGGCTCGGAGACGCCGAGCCCGTTGACGCGCGACTCGATGATCTTCTTGGCAGCCTCCAGGGACGCGTCGTTCACCGGTCCCAGGTTGGAGTCCTTGGCCTCGAAGACCACTCGCACACCGCCGCGCAGATCGAGGCCCAGCGGGATCTGCTTGTAAATCGGTACCGGTTTCTTGGTGCCATCCGCCTGCATGACCGGCAGGCCGACGCCCACCACATAGCCGATCAGACCCACGGCCAGGGCGATGAGAAGAAGATACGTAATGCCACGCTTATTGCTGCCCATGGCTTGTCCCCTTTCTAGCCAGTTCTTCCAGTCACGCACTAGATGTGAGAAGGGCGGTTGCTGTGCCGCCCTTCGCTCTGCGTAAAATTACCCACGGACAATTATGATGGCTGCCCATAGTTTTGTCAACGAACCGGGTTGATCTAGAGCAGGCGCACGTCGTTGAACAGCAGCTCAAACTCACAGCCTAAAAAGGTAGCCGCTCGACGGCACATTACCATCCGCGTCATGAAGATCTCGAAGTACTCCATGACCGGAGCCACCTTGGTGTCAATCGTCAGCTCCAAAGCGATGGTGCGCTTCTCTGCCTCCACCCGTACGAAACTGCGGGTGACCGCGTAATTGACGCGGTCGTGGATATCAAACTTGGCCAATTCGGTGTTGCGCACCCGGCTGCGATGAGCGTCCGACTTGTCGGCCAGAATCAGGGCGGCGGCAATGTTGTTGACCGGCGACCCGGTCTCTTCCTCGTGGTTGCCCATGGCCGCCAATACCAGCGCAATTTCCTCCGGCGGCAGGCCGTGCCGCCGGAGAATGGGATAGCACAGCACGGCGCTGGTCTGGCCGTGATCGTGCCGCGCCACCAGGTTGCCGATGTCGTGCATCAGGCCGGCTATGGCCGCCAGTTCCGCGTCCCGTTCGGGAAAGCTCAGGTGCAGCATGATGTTGCGAGCAATGTGGCTGACCAGTCGGACATGCCGCGGCCCGTGCTCGGTGTACCCGATGGCGGCCAGGTACTCGTCCGACTTATGAATGTAGGTTTGGACCTCCGGATCGTCCCAAAGCCTATCCGCTGTGACTGGGAGAACCGGGGACACCGGTGCAGCCCCGGTTTCGGCGGGAGAGGCCTGATCGTGCTCCTGCAACCTGCCCTCCTCCTCTCGGCCGTAGCCTGCCTCAGCCGGCCTGCCGCCCATGCAGTTCAGGCGACCTGACGGCCTTAACCTGCTGCCTCGGACCTGTCGCCCTGCCCGACGCCCGTGTCCTGGGGCCGGCCCAGCGCAGTCAGAACTGCGTCGAGCAGGGTCAGGTCGCCGAGCGGGAAGAGGTGCACCCCAGCGGCCCCCAGCCCCTGGATGGCCAGGGCAGTGGTGATCGCCTCCTCGACGGCGGCGGCGCGTCCCCCTCGCTCCAGAGCCCGGATCACCCGGTCGGGGATCACCAGGCCCACCTTCTCCTTCATGTAGACAGCAGACTTGTAGCCCTTGAGGGGCATGACCCCATAGAGGATGGGCAGACCGAAGCGGGTGGCGCCTTCATGGAAGCGATGCAGCCGTTCCAGGTCGAAGATCGGCTGGGTCTGCACGAACTGCGCCCCCGCCTCCACTTTGGCGCGAAGCTTGGAGAACTCCACGTCCAGGTCGGGGGCGCATGGGTTGGCAGCCACGCCGATGCCCAAGTCGGTTCGGCCTTCGAGGTCGTTATCCATGTAGTCCATGCCGTGGTTGAGACCGGCGGTCAGCCGCACCAGGCCGAGCACGTCAAGATCAAAGACGGCCTTGGCGGTGGGGTGGTTGCCGCGGGACGGCGGGTCTCCAGTCAGGCACAGGATGGCCTTGACACCCAGGGCGCTGGCCCCCAGCAGCTCCGCCTGCAGGCCAAGCAGGTTGCGGTCACGGCAGGTGAGGTGAAACACCGCCGGCACGCCCAACTCTCGCTGCACCAGGTAGGCGGCGGCGATGGGGGCCATGCGCAGGCGAGCCATCGGCGAGTCGGCAACGTTGACCGCCTCCACCCGCCCGGCCAGTCCGGCCACGTCGGCAAGGAGGCGGTCGGGGTCGGCGCCGCGGGGAGGGTCCACTTCCACGGTGACGGTAAAGGCCTGATTCGTCAGCATTTCGCGCAGACCTCGCATCTCCCTGTCCCTCCGTTTCGTTATTAACACCAACATTAGCGAGCGCAGGGCATCTTGGCAAGACTTTCTACCCCACCAACACGCGGTCATCGCCGACGCGGCGGGTAAAGCGGCTGGAGTCGAAGTACTCCAGCAGGGGCACGGCATACTTGCGGGTGGTGCCCAGCATATCGCGGAAGTCGCCCATGTTGAGGCGCTGGTGGTCGGTAAAGTGGGCCGCCACGCGCCGCCTCGCCTCCTCCAGGGCGTCCCGGTGAAAGACCAGGTCCTCCGCCACCTTGACCAGCACTTGCTGGTCCAACAGGTACTGCAGGATTTCCTCGGCGGCGGCCGCCTTGAGCAGCAACCCGTCCATGGCTTCCCGTGGCGAGGGTGGCGAGAAGCCGCCCTGGGCGAAACGCTCCTCCAGGGCCTGGGCCGCGGCCGACTGAGCCGGTGTCAGCTCCACCGTTCGGCCCGCCAGGGCCACCCGATCGCGGTCAGCGCCAACGACGCCGTCTGACTGCAACTGGGCCAGGGCCAGGTTCCAGACGCGGGCCTCGGCCTTGGGCATCAGGCGGCGGCGAAGCTCCTCCTTGGGCATGCCCCAGCGAAGGGGGCTGCCGCGGTAAAAGGCCTGGAGCTGGCTCCGCACCTCACCCTGCAGGCCCTTGTAGACGCTCGGATGCCAGTACCACTGCCCCTCCCCCGACGAGGCCGCCAGCACCTGATGCTCCGAGGCCAGATCCTGCAGGACGCCGGCCGCCTGGGCTTCGGGCCAGGAGAGCAGCCGGGACACGTCGGCAGCCCCCAGCGGAGCCAGGCCGGCCTTGGCCATGGCCTGCATCACCAGATCGCCCTGCCCTCCCTGCAGCTTGGCCTCCAGCTCAACTGCCACCCCTGCCTGGCCGCGCTTATAGTGACCGTGGGGGTCGGCCACCACGCCTCCGCCCAGGGTG